>CAZNLC010000001.1:0-24535 GCA_964573865.1 uncultured Methanosarcinales archaeon
CGTCCGCTTAAGTTATCAAAGAAAAATTGGATACTGTTATCCGGAAATTAAATTTATACTCACTTATGAATAGAAATTTTGGAGAAAGAGGCGCTTTTATTTCCGGTGGTGAAAAACAAAAAGTAGCTTTTGCAAGATTTTTACTACTGGCTATAAAATCCTTCTCGCCAAAAGAATAAAACTTTAAAGGCTTTGTTCTTGAGAGTTCCCTCAGCATCCTCTGCTCTCCAGTAGGCCAAGATTTAAAGAATTGAACTACACAAACCCTTTTTCCATAACCTAATGCTCTCAGCACAACACCGAGAGCTGCAGTTGTTTTTCCCTTGCCATCACCTGTAAAAACAATTATCATATTAACCACACTTACTATAACCACAACTTAAACAAGTATAACATCCTTCTGCAAAGTAAAGTTTTGAACCACAAACAGGACATTTTTCCTCTGACAATTTAAACTCTTCTCCATCACCATCATCACTTTTTTCCTCAGAGTTAAAACCATTGTTAAAATTGTGCTTCCTACTAACACTGCTGCTTTTTTTCTTAGTTCCCTTGTACAAGACCTGAACTGTTTTACTCCTATCCCTATATATTGTAATTCCCTTACAACCAAGTTCGTAAGCCAGCTTGTAAGCCTTTTCAACATCCAACAGTGTAGCTTCATTTCTCAAATTTATTGTTTTACTAACAGCATTATCAGTGTATTTTTGGAATGCAGCTTGCATCCTAACATGCCATTCTGGTTCTACATCGTGAGCTGTTACGAAAAGCTCCCTTATCTTCTTGGGAATTTCCTTTATACCATCAATTGTTCCTTCATCAGCAACTTTTTTCATCAGCTCTTCGTTGTAAAGACCCTCCTCCTTCATAATCTGTTCAAAAACAGGATTAACATTCATTAACTCAACACCCTCTAAAGATGTTTTTGAGATGTAAGTGACTGTTGTATACGCAATTGCGAATAAAGGTTCAATGCCAGAACTCGTTCCAGCAATGATGCTTATTGAACCAGTAGGTGCTATTGTTGTTATAGTTGCGTTTCTGAGATACTTGTACTTTCCATCCCAAACACTTCCCTTGAAGTTTGGGAAGTTACCCCTTTGTTTTGCAAGCTCAACAGATTCTTCCCTACCAATACTTGTTATAAACTTCATCACTTTTTCAGCAAGTTTTACTGCTTCTTCACTATTATACTTAATACCAAGTTTTATCAGCATCTCAGCCCAACCCATAACTCCCAAGCCAATCTTCCTATTAGCTCTTGTCATACGTTCTATCTGTACTATTGGGAAATTATTAGCATCAATCACATTATCTAAGAAATGAACAGCCTTCTTAACTGTTTCTTCCAGAAGTTTCCAATTAATTCTTCTATCATCAGTAACCATTAATGACAAGTTTATTGAACCTAAATTACAACTCTCATAGTTTAAGAGTGGTTGTTCACCACAAGGATTAGTGGACTCTATCATTCCAACATGAGGTGTTGGGTTGTACTTGTTTATTCTATCAATAAAAACAACACCTGGATCCCCTGTTTTCCAAGCGTGGTAAATAATCATATCCCAAACTTTCCTGGCTTGTAACCTTCCAACAACCTTTTTAGTTCTCGGATTTATAAGCTCGTACTCTTTATTCTCTTTTAATGCTTTCATGAATTTGTCAGTTAAAGCTACTGAAATATTAAAATTACTCAAAATTTTATTTCCAGGGTCCTTTGATGTGATAAACTCAAGTATATCAGGATGATCAACCCTCAACACAGCCATATTCGCTCCTCTCCTCTTCCCACCTTGTTTTATGACATCTGTAGTTACATCAAAAACTCTCATAAAGGAAAGAGGTCCTGAAGCAACACCCTTGGTTGAGCTCACCACATCCCCTTTTGGTCTTAATCTCGAGAATGAAAAACCAGTTCCACCACCACTTTGATGTATTATCGCAGTGTTCTTGACAGACTCAAAGATTTCAGCAATAGAATCACCAACAGGAAGCACAAAACAAGCGGATAATTGTCCCAAACGAGTCGCAGCGTTCATTAGTGTTGGAGAGTTTGGTATAAAATAACGCTTTGTCATTAACTCATAAAACTCGTCTTCAACCTTTTTTATTTCATCATAGTGCTCTTTTATCTTAAAAACAACATCTTTAAAACTCAATTTCATTCTATGCTCTTGGTTCAAATTATGAAACGCCCTCCTCAACATTAAGTAATTCCAATAATTATAACCTAAAGCTTTGAAGAAATCCCTAACATCAGCGTCATCTTCTTCACTCTGAATACTCTGCTTCCTGTTCTTATCATAAACTTCTTTTAAATAAAGCACTTCAGGCAATGCAATATGTTTTGCAACCCTCCTAAAAAGCCCAGCAGTTGATTCTATAACCTTACCCTCATCATCCTTTAACAAGTATCTTGCTTCAAGAACTCTTACAGCATTAACACTTAACTTTAATTCATCCTTCACACCCAACATTTCCTTGTATTCTCTTATTTTTTTACGCTCTTGCCTGTAAAGTATGTAAGCCTTTGCAGCTTTAGCATGACCCTCTTCTATTAGAACATTCTCTACAATATCTTGAATGTTCTCAACACCTGGTGTTCTTTTATCACCAAATTTTTTATTCAGAATATCAACAACCAAATCAGCGAAATGCTCTGCTAGGCTTTTATCCTTCTCACCAACCTCCCTCAATGCACCCCATATAGCATTAACTATTTTTTCCTTTTGAAAAGGAACAATTGAACCATCCCTCTTTTTTACATTCTTGACTTTAATCTCCATCTTAACACCTCCTTTATATTATGAAGAGATCATAACAAAAAAAGATTTTAGTTTTGAGGAAAAAGCCCCAAGCTTTTTTGAAACAAAATAAAATAATATTTAAAGATTGTTAATTAAAAAAATAAGGAATATAAATTTTATATTATAATCTCTAATATTTTTATACAACAATTCAATAATACAATTACTGAGCAGTACTTAATTTATTTAGAAACATCAAACCTCAGTATAGCAACAGCACCACCTAAATCCCTTACTTGAACACCCTCACTCGTCTCTGTTGAAATAATCATCACTTTTGTTGAGAATTTTTTAGCAATCTCCTCAAACTCACTTATCAATTTTTCGTCAAGTTCCTCAGATAACAACAACGTTTTTACAATCCCCTGATTCAAGTACCTTTTAACCTCTTCTAAACCATAAGCCACAGTTCCAGGCTCCTTCGCAAGCTTGTTGAGAAACTCACCAACAATCTTCTTCTCTTCCATAACTTCTTCTTCACTTAAAACATCGCTGCACTTGTTCACGAGTTCTCGAAGTCCAAACTCATCAGTGTAGGTTATATCCTTCACAGCAAGTATCTTTTTCTTAACCTCATTAGTTATGTAGTCACCCTCAACAAACTCTTGTTTTGTAGGACCAGGACCACCAACTAAGATGCCTTTTATATCCCTTTTCAGAAATTGTTCTTTAACATACTCACCAACTCTCTTGTAAAATTCCTTTGCAGCACCCTCCCTTAACCTCGCGAACCTCTGAGCTGATTGACCACCTGCCTTGAACTTTCCAGGAACATTAGAGTGGGTTTTTACAAGCTTTATGATATTCTTACCGTTCAACAACGCAATTGTTGCCTCACGCCTATCAATAACAATCAAACCATAATTACTCCTTGTTTTCAACATTTCCATCAATGGCTCAAGCACGAACTCCTTTTCACACCTGTAAATCCTAATCTTCAAGGGTAGTGGTGGTTCTATACTCCAAACCCTAACATCAGATTTTCCCTCAATGCTTGCTATGTTTCCAGAAAAAACAGCGAGACCATGAGGGGGAGTTTTCTTGTAGAGTCTTAAGTGTTGTATCATCCTTTCCAAAGCATCAATAACATTTTTCCTCGTTGTTGCAGACTTTATGTTAGAAGCAGTGCTTTGTTCTTGGCTTAAGTGTTGAATTATCTTATTAATATCATAATCCTTTGGAATATAGACTGATACTAACTCAGTGTGCCTCGCCCTGTACTTTGATAGTTCATTAATAAATTTTTTAAGCTTGAATCTTTGTTCCGAGTTTATCATAATTTTAGAGTGTTACACATTATTATTTAAACATTGTTATTTAAAATAAGAAAGAATATAAGAAATACAAGAGGCGACACGAAAACAGATTAAAATAGAATATAAATTGTAATATAATTATTTAAAAATATTTTTTTGAGTAGTTTTAATTTTCAGCCCGCTAAAATCATTTTTCCACTGGAAATAAAGGGGTCCAAAATCATGTTAACTAAGGTTAAAATTGTTGTTTTAGAGCTCTCAAATACTAAAAAACAAAATTTCCACTTGAAACAAAGGGGGTTTATGATTTATAAAGATTGTTTTTTAAAGAATTTATTTATAAATAAAAGTATTTATAAATAAGCTGGTTTTATTTAAAAAACAAATCAAAATTTGTGAAAGAGGTGGAGAAATGGCGAAAAAAACAAAGACAAAAAAGAAATCAAAAAAGAAGAATGAGAAAGAAATTCATGTTGTTAACATAGTAGTTAGTAGTTCTCTAAAACACGAGATACCTTTGGAGAAAATGGCGGCAACCCTGAGCAACACAGAGTACAATCCAGAACAATTCCCTGGATTAGTCATAAGAATTAAAGAACCAAAAACATCAGCTTTGATCTTCAGCTCTGGAAACATAGTTTGCACAGGAGCAAGAAGCATGAGAAAAGTGAAGGAATCAATCAAAAAAATAATTGCTAGTCTTGAAAAAATAAACATAAAGATTGACATAGAACCAGAAATACACATACAAAACATAGTTGCTTCTGGACAAATAGGTATGGACTTAAACCTGAACGAACTGGCTATAAAACTGAGAAACACAGAGTACGAGCCAGAACAATTCCCTGGATTAGTTTATAAATTACCACAAGCAAATGCAACATTCCTACTGTTCAGCAATGGAAAAATAGTTTGTACAGGAACAAAAAGCGAAGAAGAGGTTCATAAAGCACTAGACATGCTCGTGGATAACCTTAAAAAAGTATTGAAGAAGAAGTAAATTAGAGGAATAACACTTTTTTTTGTTTTAATCTTTTAACATAACTTACAATAGGTGGTCTCTTGTGGATGTGAACAAACAAATCAATCTATTCCAGGATTTCTTTGAAAAATACTACCAAGCAGAACTACTTACAGCTTTAAGCACGAACAAAAACTTCATAATCATTGATTTTGTAAAATTAAGCATGTTCAATCCAGAATTAGCAGAGATACTGCTTGAAGAACCTGAAGAAACACTAAAGGCAGCAGAGATAGCTGTTAAGAAATTCAGTAATGAAGAGATAAAGAGATTCAATGTCCGTTTAACAAACCTGCCCTCAGCACGATTAAAGTTTATAAGAGATATAAGAAGTCAAGACCTTGGAAAGCTAATACAAGTAGAGGGAATAGTAAAACAAAAATCAGACGTTAGACCACAGGTTGTAGCTGCAAGATTTGAATGCCCTTCATGCGGTAATATAATGACAGTAATACAAACGAGTCAAACATTCAAAGAACCAACAAGTTGCAGTTGTGGGAGAAAGGGAAAATTCAAACTCCTCAGCAAGGAAATGATAGATGCTCAGGGCCTTGTTCTTGAAGAAATACCTGAAAAACTTGAGGGTGGTGAACAACCAAAAAGAATAAACATATTCTTAAAAGAAGATTTAGTAAGCCCGGTTTCTGAAAAAAGAACAAACCCAGGCAGTAAGATAAGAGTCATAGGCTGGGTGAAGGAAAAACCAATAACAACAAAGGGCGGTGGTAAACTAACAAGATTTGATTTGATGATAGAAGCCAACAACATTGAATCAATTGAGGAAACCTTCTATGAAATAAACATCTCAAAGGAAGAGGAAGAAGAGATAAGAGCATTAGCGAACAATCCAAAGATATACAAGAAACTCGTTGATTCAATAGCACCATCTATTTACGGTTATGAAAAAATAAAAGAAGCTCTAGTCCTACAATTGTTTGGAGGAGTTAGAAAGAAGAGGTCTGATGGTATAATATCAAGGGGAGACATTCACATACTCTTAGTTGGAGATCCAGGTTCTGGAAAGAGTCAATTACTAAAAAGAATAGCCCTAATAGCTCCAAAGGGAAGATATGTTTCTGGAAAGGGAGTTAGTGGTGCAGGACTAACAGCAACAGTTGTGAAAGACGATTTTTTGGGGGGGTGGTCATTAGAAGCAGGAGCCCTTGTTTTAAGCAACGATGGAATATGCTGCATTGACGAGCTTGATAAAATGAGTAATGAGGATAGAACAGCAATGCACGAAGCATTAGAACAACAAACAATTTCAATAGCAAAAGCAAACATACAAGCAACACTCCTCGCAAAAACAACAGTGTTAGCAGCAGCAAATCCAAAACTTGGAAGGTTCGACCCATCAACAATACTTGCAAAACAAATAGACCTGTCACCAACACTAATAAACAGGTTTGACTTAATCTTTACAATAAGAGATATTCCAAACGAGATTAGAGACGATAGGATGGCGAAACACATATTAAACTTACACCAAAATCCAGAGATTGAAGAGCCAGAGATAAAAACAGAACTTCTCAAGAAGTATATTGCTTATGCAAGGCAAAAAGTACAGCCAAAACTGACAGACGCAGCAATAGAAGAAATAAAAAAATACTATGTTAAAATGCGTTCCTCAGGTGGAACAGAAGATGATTTCGTGAGGGTAATCCCAATATCAGCAAGACAATTGGAAGCTTTAGTGAGGTTAGCAGAAGCATCAGCAAGGGTAAGATTATCAGATAAAGTAACAAGAAAAGATGCTCGAAGAGCAATAAGCTTACTAACTTATTGTTTAATGCAGGTTGGAGTCGATGAGCATGGAAGAATAGACATAGACAGAATAACAACAGGAATAGGAGCTTCACAAAGGAGTAAAATAGTTACTGTGAGAGAAATACTACAAAAACTTGAAGAGAGATTAATGACAAAGAAAATACCTATTGAAGAAGTGATAAGAGAGTGTTCAGAAGCAGGTATTAGCGAAGACGAATTCGAAGAGGTTATTGAGAAACTAAGGAGAAGTGGAGACATCTTTGAACCACAAAGGGGATTTATACAAAGAATATAATCCTAACCTTTAAAACAATAAAATCTCTTATAAGGATTGTTGGGGGTTAGTATGCAAAACACATTCAAAAGACAAACAGCTTACAGAATAAACATCAAACAAATACTAAATGCAGAGTACATAAAAAAACCAGGTTGGGACCCCAATGTTATAAAAGATGATTTTGGAAGAGAGATTTCAAGAGTTAATATTGTAGGAGTAGTGTTGTCCAAATCAGAGGATCTCAACTACAAGAGTATAACAATAGATGATGGTTCTGGAATAATAAGTGTTAGGAGTTTTGGTGATGAAAACTTATTCTCAAATATAGAAATAGGAGATGTTGTTTGTGTAATAGGAAGACCAAGAGAATACTCCAACCAAAAATATGTTGTAGCTGAAATAGTTAAGAGGGTAAGAAGTAAAAAATTTTTAGAATTGAGAAAATTAGAGATAGAGTTAGAGCAGAAAATGCTAAGTAAGAAAAAAGAAAAAGAACCAGTGAAAGCAGACATAATCTACAACTTAATCAAGGAATTGGATGAAGGAGATGGTGTGAGTATTCAAGAAATAATGAAGAAAACTTCAGGAATTGATGATGTGGAAAAGATAGTTAAAAAAATGTTGGAGAATGGAGACATCTATGAGATAAGAAAGGGGAGGTTTAAAACCTTATAAACAAAAATCCAAGCAAGATAAGCAAAGATTAGGAGAAAAAGATTGGAGTGACAAAAACCTCTAACAAACCAGCAATAAACAACATGACCAGAGAAATAACCAACAAATCTGCAGTATCCAAAACAACCTTCTCAAATTTTTTACTGCTCAAATCATGTCTCACTATAGCAGCAGAGATTATTCCACCTGCCAATCCAGCTACCAAATAAGCACCAATCTCTGGAATTCCATGTAATAAATACCTTAAGGTTGCCAAACCATAAATCTTAAGATAAGTGAAGCCAGGAACAAAACCAACAACCAAACTATATCTTGCAATCTCATTCCTCATAAAATTCCCAATAGCAGTTCCAATGACAGAAGCGTTCCAAGTCAGAATAAACAAAGCACCAGAACCGTAGAGAAAAGAGAAGAGGACACAAAACAGCAAAACCTTCACATTATTTAAGAAGATTAAACTAAACACAGAGATTTGTTGTGCAAAACTACCAGTTGGAGAGTTTATTGCAGAAATGGTCTTTGTTTGTGTTAAAAAAACATGCTCAACCATGTCTTGAGGTAACACAATATACCAAAAAGAGAAAGAAGCTATAAAACCAAAAAACAACATTAACAAAACCAAAAGCAGACGTTCATGCTCTTTTAACAACGGAATTTCCTCATCAAAACTAACATCCTTCTTCTCCTCAAAACGAATCGCGTCATATACCAAAGGCAGGGAAGCCATGACCGTGAGCAAAATAACAACCATACTCGAAAAACTTCCAAAAATCCAATAACCAATAAACACAGCAAGTGAACTGTAAAAAAAACCAAGCAAGAACATCTCCCAAGGCTTCTTCTCAGCTTTAAAAACGCTAACTAAATACTCAAGCACCATAAAATAGAAAAACACAATCAGCATTTAAAAATTTTTTTAAAATAATTTTTTAAAATAAATATAACCAACAAAAATAATAAAATAAACCAATAACAATACAAAAAGAATAAAGAAAAACACTAAGTCAAAATGCAAGAGGAAAAAAACGATTTTAGGGAATCAGAAATTGCGAATCAAGCATTCCAAGAACTCTACTCCACAAGTCCAGAAAACCACAACATCCGATTTATTGTGGAGTATGGAAGGTTAAAATTTTACAATTCATACGCAATCCTAAGAAAAGAAGGAAGTTTGAGAATAGTAACATTTAAACTGAGTAATAGGTGGAAGTATATAAATGAAACAATAAAAAAAGGGTTGATTCAAAGTCTACTAATAAAACTCTTTTCTAAAGAACTTGGTAAGAGGAGAACAACAAGCATGGACTTGTACGATAATTTCATCAAAAACCTCCACTTATCAATAAACAAAAATGAAACAGACAAAAAACTTGAACAATCATTCAATAGAATAAATGAAAAATACTTCAACAATTTAGTTGAAAAACCAAACTTAAGATTTGGCAGAGCGTCATTTAGAAAACTGGCAAGTTATGATTTCCACACTGACAGGATAACAGTAAGTTCAATATTTAAAGAAGCGGATGATGACTTGATCGATTTTCTCATCTATCACGAAACACTGCATAAAATAATAAAGTTCAAAGGACAATTTAAAAGGGTTTTTCATACAAGAAGATTCAGAAGAATGGAGAAAGAGTTTGAAAACTACAAGATAACAGCTGAAAAACTGAGAAAATATGTTAGGAAAGCACAATTAAAACACCTTGCGAAAAACATTCTTAAAAACAAAAAGTTTTAAAAACACCTGTTTTTTCCCCTTCATAGGTGATTACATGGGCGATATAAAAATAGTTCAGGCTACATCATTAAAAGTTGGCAGCTATGTAATTATTGATGGTGCAGCTTGTAGAATCGTTAACATACAGGTTTCGAGACCTGGAAAACACGGTCATGCGAAGGTAAGAATAGAAGGCATTGGTTTAGTAGATGAAAAGAGACGAGCCATAGTAGTTCCAGGGCATGAAAATTTGGAAGTACCAATCATTGGTAAAAAATCAGCACAAGTCCTATCAGTGCAGGGCGACACAGCAACAGTTATGGACTCAGAAACATACGAAACATTCGACATAAAAATACCAGAAGAACTCAAAAATCAAGTTGTTGCAGGAGTCAATGTGCTATACTGGGAAATCCTTAATGATAGAATAATAAAACAAGTAAAACAAGGATGATGGTGGTATTATGGCAAAATTTCCAGAAGCTGAGGAGAGATTGTTCAGGAATGTTTTTGTTTGCAGAAGATGCAACACAAAGATAAGAGCACCTAATTTGAAAGTTCTGGCAGGAAAAGTTAGGTGCAGGAAATGCGGTAGTAGAGCTCTAAGACCAATAAGGAAGAAATAAAACAAGCACCAAACAAAAATGATCAAGAATGCTTAAGGAACTCTTACTGAAAAATTCACACATAATCATATTCTACACCCTTATAATTATATTAATAATAATTTTTAGGAAGAGATTCACAGTTGAATCAAAACTAATTCTACTGTTAAAAACAAAGTTAGGAATAAGAATCATGGAGAAGCTCAGTAAGCGTTATAGAGCATTACTAAAAATAATAGGTTATTCAGGAATAGGTGTCGGCTTTATAGGAATGTTATTCATAACAGTAGTACTAATACAAAACTTATACAACACAATCATCAAAAAAACAACACAAACAACAGTTTCATTAGTTCTCCCAGGAACAGTAATACCCGGACTTGGAAGGATAGACTTCAGTTTTTGGATAATAACAATATTCATAGTAGCTCTAGTCCATGAAATGTCACATGGAATTATAGCAAAAGCTCACAAAATACCAATAAAAAGCTCTGGAATTGTGTTTTTCGGACCAATAATAGGGGCATTCGTAGAACCTGATGAAAAAAAACTGTCAAAACAATCCGATGTTGTAAAATACTCTGTCTTCGCAGCAGGACCATTCTCAAACATAATACTATCATTAATGATTTCAATGCTAACAGCAACACTTGTCACACCAATTTACAACAACATAACAGAAGAAGCAGGAGTTTCATTCACAAAGATACAGCAAGGATACCCTGCTGAAAAAGCAGGATTAAAAACAAACACAATAATAAATGAGATAAACAATGTGACAATAAAAAATCCAAATGATTTTTTAATGTTTATGGTTTGTGTAAAGCCAAACCAAACCTTAACAATAAAATCACAAAACAAGACATTCCACTTAGTAACAACAACAAACCCGGAGGATAAGAACAGAGGTTACATAGGTGTAGTAGGCTTAAAAGCAGAAAGAATACCTAAAAAAGGATTTGAAACACTATTTGAAATAATAAACTGGTTAAGAAAATTATTTAATTTTATAATAGTATTGAGTGCAGGCATTGGAATATTCAACCTGTTGCCACTCGGCATTGTTGACGGTGGAAGAATGTTAAAAACAGCACTAGAATCAATATACGGAAGAAAAGCATTGAAGATTTGGAAGAATATAAGTCTCACAATCCTAGTAATACTAATTCTAAACTTAACACTCCCAATTTTGAAAAATATTCTTAGAATATGATAAGCATAATATTTGTGGAACCAGAGAGTTCAGAAAACATCGGGGCAGTTGCAAGAGTCATGAAAAACTTTAATTTCAAGGATTTAATCATAGTAAATCCAAAGTGCAAAATAAATATAAAAACAGAAATAGTTAGTAAACACGCATATGACATTGTTAAAAAAGCGAAAATAACAAAGAAAATTCCATACAAAAAATTTGATTATGTTATTGGAACAACAGCAAAAATAGGAACAGATTACAATATAATAAGAACACCATTAACACCTGAAGAAGCAGCTAAAAAGATATTTAAAACAAAGAGGAAAATAGCAATACTCTTAGGAAGAGAAGGAACAGGCTTAACCAACAAAGAACTTGAAAAATGCGATTTCACAATAACAATACCAACCTCTACTTATAAAACAATGAATGTGTCGCACGCATTAGCAATAATACTTTATGAAATCTACAAAAAAAAATTCAAGCATTATGAAAGAATAACACCAGTGTCAAAAACAGAAAAGGAAGTAATACTAAAAAAAATCAAAAAAATCTTAAACAAACTACACTTTTCAACAAAAGCAAAAAAGGAAACACAAATAAAAGTTTGGCGGAGAATTATAGGAAAAGCAATGCTAACAAAAAGAGAAGCGTTCGCACTACTTGGATTTTTAACAAAAACAAGTGAACAAATAAGAAAAAAGTAGAAAGGGCCTGTGGTTCAATGGTAGAACGCTGCCTTCGCAAGGCAGAGGCTCCGGGTTCGATTCCCGGCAGGTCCATACGACAAAACCACTAGTATAAACACACTTCAAATATAATGGTGAATAGCGAATAATTCAAGCAATTATTTAACCTTCTTCATCAAAAACTTAGTTTTAATTTTATTTATAAGATTAACAAGTCTTTTATTAGGGTTAGGATTAGCAAGTTCTCCCAAACAATAATAAACCCTCTCAGAATTAGAACCCCAACTAAAATCCCCACTAACATTCCTAATATGCTTAATCTTAAACTCACCAATATCAACACCCTTTTTAAGGTGATAGTATATTAATCTTTGACTAACCTTTGGAAAAACAGCATTATAAATTTTATAAATAATATAACCATGAGCTTCGCCAATCAAGAACAATAAATCAACAATATTCTGCCTAACTTTAGAACCAACAGGACGTCCCCTCATAAGAAACACACAAGACTTTATAAGTTATAAATTCTTCTATTACAAACATGGAGGAATTTAAACATGAGAAAGCAAGATTAGTAGAAAAGTGGATGAGAGAGGGAATTCTAACTTGGAAAGATGAAAGACTCATAAAAGCATTTTTAGAAACACCTCGTGAAAAATTTATCTCAAGAGAATACAAACAACTAGCTTATGTTGACACACCACTACCACTAATAAGGGGAGCAACAATATCACAACCAACAACAATTATTATAATGACAAAACTCTTAAATGTTAAACAAAACAACAAAGTTTTAGAAATAGGAACAGGCTCTGGTTATCAAGCGGCATTACTCTCAAAAATAGCTAAGAAAGTAATCACGATAGAAATTGAAGAACAACTATACAAATTAGCTAAGAAAAACATTACAAAACTTAACATTAAAAACATCAAACTCGTACTCGGAGACGGAAAAAAGGGTTATAAAAAAGAAGCTCCCTACGACAGAATAATAATAACAGCAGCAACAAACAAAATCCCAGAAGAATTGATAAAACAACTATCCAACAAAGGAATACTCCTAGCCCCAATAGGAGAGCCGTGGCAGACTCTCGCGAGAATAAAAAAGGAAGGCAACAAAATAAAACACGAGTTTATTAAAAATATGGCATTTGCATTTGTTAAATTGAAGTAAAATGTTCAAAGCATGGAATCACACAAGGGAGATTGCAAAAATAAAAAAGTTAATCGTTGAAAACAGGACATTCAAGATAAAAAATCTGCTTAGACACTTCAAGAGGGAAGAACTTGAAGAACTCAAAAGTATTGCAAAGGCACAATTAAAAGCAGAGAAACTCTTTGATAAAGGATTTAAGATGTTACTAAACGAGCAAGATTTAAGATTCACAACACCACAATTAATCGCAGATTATAGGACAAGCAGATTGAAAAAAACGCTTGGAAGAATAAGAATAGTTGATTTATGCTCAGGAATCGGTTCACAAACAATAAGTTTCGCAAAACAACTAAAAAGAGTTTTAGCAGTTGAAATAGACCCAAGAAAAGTTGAATACTCAAAAAAGAACATACAACACTTGAATCTAAGGAATACAACCGTTATTAAAGGAGACATCTTTGATGAAAAAATCATAGAAAAAATCAAAGAGTTCAGGCCAGAAGTAATATTCTGCGACCCACAAAGAAAAACACAAGGAATTAGAAACGAAGAATTGGACTTAATAATGAAAATCATAAAAACTTACAGTAAAATCACAAAAAATCTCGTCATAGAAGTTCCTCCATTCCTGGATACTAGAAAACTAAGACAGGAATGTAATGAGAAACTTAAGCTCGATTTTGAATCAGAATACTTGAGTGTAGAATCAAAATTGAGGAGGACAACACTCTACTTCTCAACATTAAAAGAGAGTGATTACAGCGTTGTTGAACTGCCAAGCAAAAGAATCATAAAAGTAAACACAAAAGAGGATGATACAGTCATTGAAGAAGTTAACGAGCCACTAAGATTTTTAATAGAACCAAATCCAGCGCTGACAAGGGCTTCAGTAATTCACAAACTATTGAAAAATGTTTTTGTATTAGAGAAAGCAAGAAACCTAATCCTAACATCAAATTATAAGATAGACGATGAACAATTAAAACAATTCTTTGAACAATACAACATACTCTTCAAAAAGAAGACAAAAGAATTAATGGATGAAGAAACACTCAAAAAACTTCAAGAATTAAAAGCAAGATATGTTGTTCTAAAACAATCAATAAAACCAGAGGAATACTGGAAAATAAGAAATTACTATGAAGAAAAATTAGAAGGAACAAAGCATGAAAACAAAATACTCTATTTATTCTACCTAAAAAACAACTTAATAATAGCAGAACTCATACCAAAATAAAAATCAAAACTTTTTCAAAACATCCTCTGCTGAAAAACCATCAAAGATAATCTTCTTCAAAGCATAAGAAACCTTTAGAGGCGCATCATGCTGCCACACATTCCTACCAATAGTTAACCCACAAGCACCAGCTTTAACAACATCCTCTGTCATACTGAATAACTCGTGAAGACTCTTTTTAGCGCCCCCAGCAACAACAACCCTAACCTTACCAGCATTCCTAACAACCCACTTAAAACCTTCAAAATCCCCATTGTACTTTAACTTCACAACATCAGCACCTAATTCCAAAGCAATTCTTGCAGCATAAGCGACGATGTCAGTAGATTTTTCATCAATACTATGACTGCTATTACGAGGGTAACTCCAAACAATAACTGGCAAACCAAAATTGTGAGCTTCCTCAACAACCTTAGAGAACTCACTAAACATCAAACCTTCATAGTAACTCCCAGGATAAATAGTAAATCCAATACCAACAGGATTCAACTTTAAAGCACGCTTAACACTGCAATTCTGCCTAGAAACAACCTCTCCTGTCAAAGAAGTTTTACCATTAACTTTAACAATGATAGGAACATTATAAGATTTAGCGTACTTCTCAGCAACACCTGGTTGAACAACCAAAGCATTAAATCTTGCCTTCTCAGCAATCTCAAAAACAAACTCAGGATTAACATTTCTCAAGTTAAAATCTTTAGGACCATGCTCTAAACCTTGGTCATAAGCAAGCATTAAGGTTTTATTATTCCTAAACAATTTTTTTAGTCTCTTCTTAAACGCGAAATTTTTGAAAAACATTTCAACCACCACAGCAAGATTTAACTACCAAGATAATACTTTAAAACTGCACTAAACAAAAAAACAAAAACAATAAAGCACAAAACAATAAACAACCTTTTCAAATAACCACCACTCTGTTTTTTAACCACAGTTGAAGATTTTTTAAGAGTGCTCTTTAAATGCTCAACATACCTTCTATCATAACAAATCATTGTGATCACTCAACCTTTCTTTTTTTCCTCCTCAACAATCCTCAACCTTGTCTTAACAACAGTATCAGGATTCAAACTAATACTATCAATACCACAATCAACCAAAAAAGCAGCGAAATCTGGAAAATCACTTGGTGCTTGTCCACAAATACCAATCTTTCTATGGTGTTGTTTCGCAGTCTTAATAACACTACTAATCATCCTCTTAACAGCGTCATTACGTTCATCATAAATACTACTAACAAGCTCTGAATCACGGTCCAAACCAAGAGTAAGTTGTGTTAAATCATTACTTCCAATACTAAAACCATCAAATATTTGAGAGAACTTGTCAGCAAGAATCACATTACTCGGTATTTCACACATAACATAAACTTCCAAACCATTCTCACCACGCCTTAAACCATTATGTTCCATCTCAGCAAGAACCTTTTTACCCTCTTCAACAGTCCTACAGAAAGGAATCATAACCTTAACATTCGTTAATCCAAAAACATTCCTAACCTTGAGTATTGCCTTACACTCCAAACCAAACGCCTCCCTATAGTTTTCTGAGTAATACCTAGAAGCACCCCTCCAACCAATCATTGGATTATCCTCTTTAGGTTCAAAATAAGAACCACCAAGTAAATTAGCATACTCATTCGTCTTGAAGTCAGAAAACCTAACAATAACAGGTTTTGGATAAAAAGCAGATGCGATCATAGCAATACCCTCAGCGAGTTTATCAATAAAAAACTGCTTTTTATCAGAGTAACCACTGGTTAATTCCTCAATTTGTTTTTTAACAGCTTCATCCTTAACCTTGTCAAAATAGATTAAAGCATTAGGATGAACCTTAATATAGGAATTAATAATGAACTCCTCACGAGCCAAACCAACACCATCATTAGGCAGAAATGAAAGTTTAAACGCTTCTTCTGGATTACCAACATTCATCATAATCTTAGTTCTTGTTTTTGGAATCTCACTAAGGTTAACCTTCTCAACTCTAAAATCAAGCAAACCATCATAAACAAAACCAGTCTCGCCTTCTGCACAACTAACAGTAACCTCCTGACCATTCTTTAAAACCTCAGTAGCATTAGAAGTTCCAACAATACAAGGAACACCAAGCTCTCTTGACACAATAGCAGCGTGACAAGTCCTACCGCCACGATTAGTGACAATAGCAGAAGCGATCTTCATAATAGGCTCCCAGTCAGGATCAGTCATCTCAGTAACCAAAACATCACCAGGCTCAAATTCATTAATCCTATGAACATCCTTTATTATCTTTACCTTACCCTTACCAATCTTGTCACCAACACTCAATCCAGTGACTAGAACTTTAGAATTCTTCTTCACAGAGTCGTCAATCACATACTTCTCAACAATATTGAGGTTTTTCTGTGACATAACAGTTTCAGGCCTTGCTTGAACAATAAACAACTCATTACTAACACCATCCTTAGCCCATTCCATATCCATTGGAGTATATCTTCCATGTTTTTCAGAGTAGTAATCCTCAATAATACAAGCCCACTCAGCAAGTTTTAGTATTTCATCATCAGTCAAAGCAAACCTTTTACGATCAGCAACATCAACAGGAACATTCTTCGTACGTTTGTTACCCTCATTACAGTAGATCATCTTCACATCCTTAGAACCAAGCTTCTTTGAAATAATAGGCTTATACCCTTGCTTCAATGTAGGTTTAAAAACATAGTACTGATCAGGATTAACAGCTCCTTGAACAATATTCTCACCTAAACCATAGGAGGCGTTTATCAAAACAACATCCTTAAATCCTGATTCAGTATCTATACTAAACATAACACCAGAACAAGCCTTGTCAGAACGAACCATCTTTTGAACACCAACACTCAAAGCAACCTTGAAGTGGTCAAAACCCTTATCAGCTCTGTAAGAAATAGCCCTGTTCGTGAATAAAGAAGCAAAGCACAACTTCACATGCTTAATAAGCTCTTCTTCACCCCTAACATTCAAGTAAGTCTCTTGCTGACCAGCAAAACTTGCATCAGGCAAGTCCTCAGCAGTTGCAGAACTCCTAACAGCAACATCAGGATTCTTACCATACTGTAGGCCTAAATGGTAATAAGCTTCCTTAATCGCATCAGAAACCTCTTTTGGAAGTTCAGCGTTCCTAATAAGATACCTAATCTCATGACCAACCCTTTGTAACTCATTAATATCTTTAATATTCAAATTCGCAAGCAAAGAATTTATTTTCTCCTTAATACCGGCCTTTTCTAAAAAATAATA
Source organism: uncultured Methanosarcinales archaeon (assembly GCA_964573865.1). Taxonomy (GTDB): domain Archaea; phylum Nanobdellota; class Nanobdellia; order Woesearchaeales; family WAPY01; genus CAZNLC01. The sequence continues at coordinate 17,669 of CAZNLC010000001.1, forward strand.
ATAAGCTTTTGCAGTGATTGCAAAACCATTAGGAACCTTAACACCCCTAGAACTCAGATTTCTATACATTTCACCCAAAGAAGCATTTTTCCCACCAACAATACCAACATCTTCAATACCTATCTGATCAAACCACAGTACAAAAGCATCATTCTTATCCATACTACACCTCTTTTTTAGTATTTAAAATTAAACAGTAACAATTATTTTATAAAAGTTTTTATTAACTCAAGAATTAAGGAAAAACAGTTCAATCAATAAAACTCTTAGAGCTTCTTACAACAATCCTTTTCCTTGTCAAAGACCTCAAAAGCTCACTCTCACTCAACAAAATATTTTGAGCACCTAAGTGACTAACAACACTCATTGAATTTAACATAGCGGCCTTTAATGAAAAAACAACATCATCCCTTTTCATCATCCCATAAACAAATGTTGAAGAAAAGGCGTCACCAGCACCAGTAGTTTCCCTAACCCTAACCTTCGGAACTCTAACCCTATAAAAGAGCTCACCATCAAATGCGAAAGCACCATTCTTACCATCAGTAACAACAACAACCCTTCTAACATAATCCTTCAACCACAACAACATGTTCTTAACAAATTTTTCATTACTAATAAACTCAGCTTCAACCCTGTTCAAAACTAGAATATCAAGATTAGTTATTATCTTCCTCAACCTTTCAAAACCCATCTTAGCTAAGTAAGTGCTTGGATTAAAGGCAAGCTTCACTTCATTTCTAACAGCGAAATCAACGAGTTTTTTAAAACTCTTGAAACCAGCTTTTGTAAAAGACGAGATGTAAAACCACCTTGTCTTTAACTTACTCTTATCAACCTTATTAAAATCAAACAAATCATTTGAACCCCTAAAAGTTAAAATAGTCCTTTCCTCATCATAACTATCTAAAATAATAGAAAAACCATTCTCCACATCACTAAAGTGACCTAAAAACTCAATCTTCTCTTCGCCCATCCTGTGAAGTATAGAAACACCATTAGAATCCCTTCCCAAACAACCTAAAAAACCAGTTTTTAATCCCAAATGTGAAAAAGAAACAGCAGCATTAAAAGCACCACCACCAAAATTTTTATTTACAGACTCAATCAGAATTTTAGAACCAACAGGATAAGCAATCAACTCTTCCCTACGAAACACTTTTCTATTATCAATAGTTATGATTTCAGGATGAGTTTTAATAAAAAAATCAACAACAGCACCACCCACAGTAATAACATCAAACATTAAAATCACCTCTTTTTAACACCAGGATTTAAATGCTTGTTATTTAAATTTTTTACTTTATTATTTTATTTAAAATATCATGAGCGTCACTAACACTCAAACCTAAGACAACATCTTTAGGTAGCTTTGACAAAAACAAGGTTTTCAAAGTGTTTTTCTCCTCATTACTAACCCTTGCAAAACGATCAGCGTCTATTAAACCATAAGGATAACCTGGAAAGCAAACATCACTAGAGTTGTTTTTTAAGAGCCACAAAACCTCATTCAGAAAAGAAGCTTGTTTATTAAAAATCTCAAAACGAAAAGCATACTTGGAATTTTTGTTAAGTTTCACAACACTTATTTCAGCCAAGTGTTTATTGTCACTTATTTTAGCAATAGGATAATAATACCACTCGTCCATTGGAGAAATTCTCATCAGCAGATAATTCAGAGAGTAACCCTTCTTTGTTAGGAGAGAAGAGGTTTTAGATAAAGCACTTATCACACAGTCCTTCTCCAAACCAGTTTTATAGAGTTCTTCCAAAAACTTTGTTTCCCCAGGAAAATTAGATTTTAATGTACCATCCAAAACAACAACACTGTGCTCAAATTTTTCACAAAGCTCAGTAGCAATTTTTAACTCTGAGAATCTCCTAAAAACATCAACCATTCTTGAAATATGAATTCTGTTGTTACCTTCCATAAGTTCCTTATTAAGAGAATCAATTTTAAACCCCAAGAAGTTTGGGAATGAAACAACATTGTAGCTTATGTTGTGATTTCCAACAGCATAAGCTAAAACATAGAATTCTCTCCTCTCAGAATGAACTCTATTATTATTAATGTCGAAGACAGAGGCATAAACCCTAAGCTTGTGAACACAACAATTACCAGAATTGAACAACTCCGCATTACCACCATCAACGAAGATGAGTTTTCTAGAACTTTCAACCTTCTCTATACTATGGAAATTGTTGGGGCTTATTGGAAAAGAATTATACTTCTCATTGACCAGAGAAACAGAATCGTCCTTGTAATTAATCCTAAAAACATCCAAAACTTTTCTTATCAAAGCATCCATAATAAAATGTTAAATAATAAGCAACTAATAAACTTTATGTTAAACAAACAACCATTACCCTAAAAATAATACGCTATGAGAAGTTTAACGCAAAATTATTTTCTTCTTAAAATTGCACTACAAAAATTTATTTGTACAAAATACTCAATCCCTCGACGAGAAAATCATACTACAATCAAATTCAACACACAGTATAAACAGCAACAATAATTTTCATTAATAATTTCAATTAAAAATTTTAATTCAAAAGGAAAAAGTTTTTAAATAAGAAAGTTTTTAAAACAAAAGAGGTTAAAATGGCAGCAAAAAAGAAAAAGAAAGCTAAGAAGAAAACAACCAAGAAAAAGAAGAAGAAGACAACAAAGAAGAAGAAAACAAAGAAGAAAAAGAAGAAGAGATAAATTCTGATTTTTTATTTTTCTTTTTATTTTTTATTTGAACAACTTCAAATTCTTACTATACCAACTAACAGTCCTTCTCAAACCATCATCAAAAGAAAACCTCGGCTTCCAACCAAACTTTCTCGCTTTAGAAGAATCAATAGCATATCTCCTATCATGACCTAATCTATCGTCAACAAAATCAATCAAAGAAAAGTTCTTTGATAACAATTTAAGAATTTTCTTGACAACATCAATATTTCTCTTCCTAACACCGCTTCCAACATTAAACACACCACTCTCAACACCTCTACTCAACAACAAACCAACAAAACTACACAAGTCATCTATAAACAACCACTCACGAATTTGGAGACCATTACCATAAACAGGAATCTTTTTACCAGTCAAGGCATTAGTTATTATTTTTGGGATGAACTTCTCAGGAAACTGCCAGTAACCGAAAACATTACACGGTCTTAAAACAACAGCTTTGACGCCAAAAGTATTAACATAAGAATTCACAAGAGCTTCTTCAAAAACCTTCGTCGCAGAATAGGGATTCCCCGCATTAAAATTAGAATTCTCATCAACTTCTCCTCTCAAAATCTCACCGTAAACTTCATCAGAGCTAAAATGAATCAATAATCTTTTATTCTTTCTAACACCTTCCAAAACAGAAAACATTCCCAAAACATTATTCCTCAAAAAAGGCAGAGGATTCACAATAGAATTATCAACATGACTCTCAGCAGCTAAGTGTAAAACAACATCAGAATCCTTAACAAGCTTCAACATCAAATTCTTATTAGTAATATCACCCCTAACAAACCTAAAATTACGAAATTTTTCCATCAACATCAAAGCTTTCTTGTTAGAACAATAACTAATTTTATCAACACCAACAACATCATAACCTAATTTTAACAGGTGAAAAGTTAAATTTGTTCCAATAAAACCTAAATTACCAGTAACAAGCAACCTCATAAACACAGTACAAAACAATTTAATTTAAAAAATTAACTTAAAAAACAAAATCTTTAAAAACACAAATCAAAAATTCACTGTTATGATAACAAAAGAACAGGTTATGGAGAAGCTTAAAGAAGTCATAGACCCAGAGATAGGAATGAACATAGTGGAAATGAAACTAATAAAAGAAATTAAAATAAAAGATTTTGATATTTATGTTAAAATGACACTCACAAGTCCATTCTGTCCACTAGCAGCATTTATAGTAGAAGATGTAAAACAAAAACTAAAATCAATAAAAGGAGTTAAAAAAGTCAATGTTGAAGTAGTTTTCTAATCTTTTAGCAAATCAATTTTTTCATTACACATCAGAATTTATAACCTGCAATTCTTAAACCCTGCATAACTTTCGAACTAAAAACCCCAAACTTTCTTATCTTGGAATTATCTAAAGTTGAATTTTTTGGTCGATCAGCTTTGAGTTTCAACTGTGAACTAAGAACAGGCCTGACTAACTCCTTCTTTAAACCAAAGAAATCAGCTATTTTCAAAGCAAAATCATACCTTGAAATCTCCTCAGAACCAGAACAATGAAAAATACCAACTGCATTCTTATCAAGAAGCTTTTTAACAGCTACAGCAACATCATCTATTAGGGTAGGTTTAGTTATTAAATCAGTAGCTGCATTAACAATCTTACCCTTCCTTAAATTATCAACTACAAACCTAACAAAATCAACCTTATCAGCTTTATCATTATAACCGTACAGCAGAGAAGTCCTTAAAATAACATACGATGGTAATTTCATAGTTAAATCCTCACCAACCATTTTAGAAAAGCCATAATAATTGATTGGATTACGCTCATCATCCTCTTTATAATCACCTTTTTTACCATCAAAAACATAATCTGTAGATATAAAGAACAACTTACACTTCAACTCATAACACAAATCCTCAACAAAGTCAGTTCCAACAATATTCACATTAAAACATTCTTCCTTGTTAATCTCACAATAATCAACCTTTGTCAAAGCAGCTAAGTGCAAAACAACATCAGGCTTGTGCTTGTAGAAAAACAACTTCAACTTTTCATAATCAGTAATGTCAACATCCTTATGGTACAAAGCAATAACATCAAAACCTTCTTTAGTCAAATAATTAAAAACCTTCTTCCCAAGCAACCCCGAAGCACCAGTTAGCAAAATCCTCATAAAAAACAAGACAGAGCAGCACTATAAAAAATTTTCTTAAAACTAATCGTGAATCAAAAAATAATCTTTTAACTTCCAGTTCTCAAAATAAAACTCTCCATAAACAAACTCGCCATTAATGACGAGAGGTAACCAGTATTTATCATCAACCCACATCTTGTCAAAAGGCATCTTATTAATATTATACCACACCGGCTTTGCCTCATCAGTTTCTTCAGGTTCACCATCAAAGTCCTTACTAACAAAAACATGAACAAGTAAAAACTCGAGATTTTCAGATTTATTAGTAAACAAGATAACCCCTCTCTTCTCTAAAGAATCAACTCTAACCTTAACCTCCTCGAAAACCTCCCTCCTAGCCGCATCCTCTATTCTCTCATTAAACTCAACCTTACCACCAACACCATTCATGAAACCTTTCCCCAAACCCCGCTTCTTCTCAATCAACAAAACAAGATTATCTCTTATTAAATAAACAAGGGTGTAATTAGTCGCTTTTGACTCCATAAAAATCACTCCTAATAATTAAACAACAAATTCTTGAAATAAACAATCTTCTTCTTATTCAAAACACCAACAAGGTACAAGCTAATCAAATAAACAATGAAAGCAGCACTCAAAACAACAATAGCTTCCACAATCACATTCATAACTATTAACTTCTTCAATAATAAAATCACAATCAAAAACACTACTGAACTGAAAACCACTCTTAATTGTAAAAACCAATCAACCCTTACTGGGTAGTGTTTTTGGATTAATCTATAAGTTAAATAACTCATTAGTGCAAAACCCAAACCAGTGGCTAAAGCAGCACCAGTAGCACCAAACTTTGGAATCAATAATAAATCCATGATAACATTAAAACCAGCACCATAATACATAATTATAGAACGCTCTTTCGGTTTTCCAATACCAGCAATAACAGAAAAATTAAGATTTCTCAAAGCCATAAAAACAAAGAACAAGGAGAAAGCCCTTAGTGTGTTGGTGGCTCCTAAGTACTTAGAACCAAACAAAACCTTAATAATAAGTGGGGAGAAAACAAAAAACACCAAACCCAAAGGCAAGGTAAACAATAACAAGTTATTATACAACAAGCTCAACACATTTCTAATACCCTTATAATCCCTACTATGATACTTTCTTGAAATCACTGGGAAAAGAATATTATTGATAGGTGTAATTAATAATAAAATAACATTCAAACAAGGCCAGGCAATATTATACAAACCAACAGCAGAAACACCTCTTATTAAGGTAAGTAGTATTATATCAGAGTAAGTAAGTATTAAAGCACCACCACTAGAAAACAAAACAAAAACAGCATACTTAAACATTTTTTTGACCATGGATTTCTCAATCCTTATTCTCTCCTTCACAAAGAAATCATACCTTTTAAACAATAAAACATACATTACAATTATTGTTAAGGAAATACCAGTTAGGTATGAGAGAGCAGGAACAATATAAGAAGGGAAAAACAAGAAGAAGAGCAAACTGCTTATTAATATCAAAGAAGTTGATATTAAGTTCGCTATCTTTGTTGTCAAAAAATCATGCAGAGCATTAAACAAATTAGTAACTGTAGGCAGCAAAGTGTGGAATGAAAACAACACAGCAACAACAATTAAAACCTGCCTCGCAATCATAATTTTAAAATAATGAATTGCTAAAAAATTGGACAACAAAATAAAAACAGTAGCAAACAGAAAACCTGTGATTATTTGTGGAATTAAACTTATCAGTACAACCTCTTTAATCCTTGACTTGTCTTTCTTCACTAAATACTTATTCACATAAAACAACATGGCTTCTGTCAAACCTAAATCCCTAAACGGCATGAAAAAAAACACCAAGCCAAAAACAGCGTAGAACAAACCATACTCCTCTAAAGTCAAGTTATGAGCAAAAAGAATCCTAACAAAATACGATAAAACACCAGTAAGAATAGTCACAACATAAATCAAAAAAATATTTTTCTCCCTATTA
>CAZNLC010000002.1:0-14237 GCA_964573865.1 uncultured Methanosarcinales archaeon
CTAGGGGTTCAATACTAAAATTGAATTTTAACATCACAAACTCAATAGAAAAAGATGTTTTTGTAGTATTAAGTGTAGAGGGAAGGGTGAGTGATTGGATTTCTTTTTCTGAGAATAATTTTGTGTTAGAGCCAGGAGAAACAAAGAATATTATAGTAATTGCTGAGATTCCAATGGATGCAGAACTTGGTTACTACAACCAAAGCTTCATTGTTATTAGGGAATTTGTTGAGTAGTGAAGATTTAATCAAAGAATTTTAGAATTTTAACAACAACACTCTGAAACTCCTTTGAAAAATCACACTCTTCAAGAACAGGAATCTTTGATTCTTCAGTCATAGCTCTTGCTTTAACATCCAAAGGTAAAGCACCGAAGAACTCAACAGATTGCTCATCAGCAACTTTAACACCACCACCAGAACCGAAAACATCAATTTTAGCCCCACAGCTTGGGCATTTCAAGTAAGACATGTTCTCAACAACACCGATAACCTTAATATTCATTTTTTTAGCCATGACAACAGCTCTCCTGGCGTCTGCTATTGAAACCTCCTGTGGAGTTGTAACTACAATCGCTATGTTCGGCCTCATGCTTTGAGTTATTGTTAAAACTTCATCACCTGTTCCAGGAGGTAAATCAGCAACTAACACATCAACATTCCAAGCTGTTTCTCCCAAGAATTGATTTATCAACTTTGACCTTAGGGGACCACGCCAAACAAGAGCATCCTCATCTTTAATCATCAAAGCAGTTGAGATAATACTAACATCTTTATAAATGAGAGGTATGAGTTTGTCGTTTTCTGCTCTTATACTTCCACTTAACCCAAGCATTTTTGGAATGTTTGGAGAGGTTATATCAGCGTCTAACAAACCAACTTTTTTATCGTGAAATTTTGACAGTGCATAAGCTAAGTTTATGCTAAACATTGTTTTACCAACACCGCCTTTTCCTGAAAAAACAACAACTCTATTTTTTATAGTAAGGAGGTTCTCACGAATCTTTCTCATAGTGTTTTGGTATTCCTCATAAGCCCTTCTCATCCTTTCATTCTCAGCTGGCATAAAAACACCTCATTTTTCTTTTATCTTGTTTAGTTCCTCACGCAAAATCTCAAAATCATCAAACATTGTTTGCTTCATATTTGGATTGTAAAGCGCTGCTGCCGGGTGGAACATTGGGATTACAACAACATCATAGATCAAATTTTTGATTCTAAAAACTTTCCCATGAATCTTAGTTATTTGTTGAGGGCTTATAGAGAATTTTTTGAGTATGAACCTCGTTGAAAAGTTCCCTAATGTAACAATGATTCTTGGTTTTATAATATTAATCTGCTCATCCAAGTAAGGGGAACAAGCCTTTATCTCCGACTCTAAAGGGTTTCTGTTGTTTGGGGGTCTGCACTTGAGTATATTTGTTATGAATATTTCATTCCTTGAAAGGTTTATTGAATCTAATAACTCGTCCAAAAATTTACCTGCTCTACCAACAAATGGTTTTCCAAGCAAATCCTCATTGTAACCTGGTGCTTCTCCAATAAACACAATCCTTGCTTTTAGAGAACCCTCCCCAAAAACAGGGTTCTTTCTTGTTTTATAGAGAGAACATTTTTTACAATTCAAAACCTCCTGCTTTATCCTCAAAAATTCATCTGACATAAGTATCACATTTGGAGCTAAAAATTAAAATTCGATTGATAGCCCAACACCTGCCTCAACATAGTTGTGTTTGAAAACCTCTTTAAAAGTGTTCTTTGCTAATTCACCAGTGCAGTGTGCTGGAATAATCTTCTCAACACCCAAAGCCTTCAGTTTATTAACAACTCCAATTATAGTTTCTTTATCAGAGTGCAATAAGTGGAAACCGCCGATTACACCAATTATTCTATCTGTCATAACCTTAACGCTGTTCACAATATTCACAATACCTGGGTGTGAACACCCAGTGAGTATAACCGCACCCTTTGATGTCATTACTATGAGGGATTGTTCCTTTATGTCAGTCCCCATAGAACCTGTTGTTGCTATATTTGAGAAGAGTGTTGAAATCTTCCTAAACTCAACAAGAGAAGCACCATACTTTATAATTTTATTCTTCACTTCTTCTGAGAAGCCTGTTGGTATGAAAACACTCACATTACTGTTCTTATCTAAAAAACCGAACAAACCACCATAGTGGTCTTTGTGAGCGTGGCTTAAAAAAACAAAGTTTATTTCCTCTAAATCAATATTTAAAACACGCATATTGTTCAAGAGGATGTCCTTATTCGCTCCTGTATCAAATAACAATTTAGTATTCCCTGACTCTACCAAAGCCGAGAAACCCCAATCCGACTTCAGAAAACTCTTTGTTTCTTCATTTAATTTGGAGTTTACTGTGTTGTCATAAACGATTGTTATCCTAACCTCAGGAATTGTACGATTGTTAGATTGCATAACAATAAGATATGCTGTGTTATTTATAACTTTTTCCAACTTGAGCATCAATTGTTTGAGCCCTTGTTGTAAAACATCATAGCATCAAGAATAATCCTATCCAATTCTGTGTAGAGTGAGGTTCTTGTTTTCTTATCAGTTTTTTCTGGAAGGTCCAAAACCCTTATTATTCTGGAATATGCTATTCTGTCATAGAAATCATTGAGTTGTGAGTAATCATCCATATTTTTGTCATTGTCAGGTATGAATATATAAACAAGACCTGTCCCACGAGAATGGGGAACCTCTACTAAGATATCAGGGAAAATGATCTTGTTGTTTTCAAGTTCTACAGAGTAGAGTATATTCCAAAGGTTTAAGTGAACATCACCCCTTTCAAGCTCCCTAACCATTAGATACCTAAAAGCTGCTTTTTGATTCTCAAAACATTTTGGTATACTGTTGAGGTGTTTTAGGACTAATTCTTGCTTTTTAGTTCTTCCAGAAGGTTCGTACTTATGCTTTATGTTCTGACTTATTATAAAGTAAGGAGTGAACATCAATGCTGCTGAAACAAGAGTTACTGCTATGACTCTTTTTGGATTAATACCCTTAAGTTCTTCGATAATATTCGAGAGTCTTTTCATATTAGTTGTTGGAAGAAAGGGCTCTTTAAATTATTTTCTATTTTAAAGTGGTTACAACAGGCTTGTTCCTTAACAACTCACTATGGTATCGTGCTTGCAACACTTGTGGTCCTCATAAGTCAATAATTTACCACCGCACAAACAACCACACGCGGGAATTTTTGATGCAGATGTTAGCTCACCACACTTAAAATTACTACAAAACTCAGTGTTTGGATTGTTCTTGCAAAAATTCCACCAACAACAAGAATTATGAACAGGAAGATATCCCAACTCAAGGTCATCAGTAGAACCGCAGCTGAAAGATGAAAGTTGGTACGCGTTTGCCTTCACATTTATCTGTATGCTGCTTGGAGAAACACATATTGCAGGACAAACACACGGTTGTTTGTAAAAGGCTAACTTTGGATTTATTTTCAAAAAATCATCAACCCTTGGATTTTGAACTTCAGAGTAAGGGTTGTGCTTAAAAGCATTTATGAGGTCTGAAATCTTTTCCTGCTCGTCCTTTGTTAACAAGACATAGTTATAATCAACACCATAAACACGAGGTGTTAGTGAAGCGTAAAAATCATCCCTAACCCCTAACCTATCATTACATGCTTTTCTACAATCCTCCTCTGATTTAAAATCAACAAATGAGTTATCCGCTGAATCAATAATTGGTTGCCAACCATTAAAAGCTTTAACCATACAGTTCTTACAAAAACAAGCGTGAACACTGCCAGAACTTGGTTTTATATTAAGGATACAACCTGACATGAAGATTGAAAACAAAACCAACGTAAGTATTAAATAATCAAACCCTTTCATAAAATCACCCTATTCTATATTCTCATTTCAGATTAACCTTGTAAATCTTTGATTTATAACCTTTATCTGTTTTTTGTGATAGTAACACAAAGATATCGTCTTGTTTCTCAGCAAGTTGAACTATATCGTAGTATAAATCATCAATTTTTTTCACCAAAAAATCTCCTGTTGAAGGATTAATAATTAATAGTTTTGTTGGTCTACCAGTAACTCCTGCAATCACAAGATTGTGTTTCTCATCATAAAGGACGCTCCTCAAATAACCATAAATACCCTTTCCCTCAACATCCTTTTTATCCTTGCTAGAATCAAACAAAGCATCAGCTTTATCTTTAGTAATCTTAAAGATTATATAGTATTTCCTATTAGATGCTAGAGCATAAACTACATTATCAGAAACAAACAAATCTTTGAGTGAATACTCCTTATATTTATCACCTAAACAACCTATCTTTGTTATTTGAGGTTTACTTGTAAGCTTACTGAACGAGTAAACACAATTATCATTTGATGCAAAGTAATTATGAGTGGAAGTTCTAAAGAAAGTGGTTATCTTCTTATCAAGTTTCACACTTTTACCTTTTTTCAAGCTTGGAACTGAATAAGCAGTTATGTTATTTTGGGATGCAACATATAGATTACTAGTTGTTGAGATTAGTGGTTTAGAATTAAAACTCAAATAGTCTAACTGTTTATAAGAATTATCAAACATAAGAACAAATCCTTCATTATCACCTAATTCATAACCTGACATAAAAACATAATTGTTTGTAAAAGCTAAATCCTGAAGTGCTAAAACACCCTCAAAAAACCTTGATTTTAAGGAGTTGATGCTTGAGAAGGAGAGCTTAACTGTTGGTTTATCATTACTTGTTGATTCTTCAATCTCAGAGAAATCAACAATATCATCATGAACTACAAAAAGGTCTTTCTCTGAAGCAAATAACGACCTAACCTTCTTCCAATCATTTGGAAGGCCTAACTCTGTTAAAGAACTGCTCTTCTCAGAAGTAACATTATAAATAAACAATTTATAATTATTAGTGTTGTTGCTCAAAACAAAAACAAGGTGATAGTTCTCCTTATTACTAGAAGCAACCAATAATGGTTTTCTAACATTCAACAAAGCTACAACCTTACTACCAATATAAACCAATTCTTTTCCAGAATCACTTGCGTTATTAACAACAAAAACACCATTAGCATTATAATTAGCTGTTGCAACACTCAAAGGATAATACAACAAACTCGATTCTTCAATATGAGCGCTCCAGGTTCTACTTAATAATTTAGCCTTGTCAACCTTTAAAATGGCTGGTTTTATATTATCAATACTCTCCTTAGCGTCCCTAACAAGCCAAACATAATCCTTTGTAACAGCAATATCTAAAAAGCGATTTGTAGAGTAAAACTTAGCCTTTTCGGACCCACTATCCTTATCCAAAACATACAAATAAGTTATAACCCTCTCACCCTGTGTTTTATCAATCAACAACAAATAAACATAGCTATCATCAACATCAACTCTAACTGGAAGTTTGTCAAAAGAGAAGTAATGAACCTTACCATCATCCTTACTCTTAACAGCCAATCTCTTATTCAAAGCATCAACTATAAACAAATTTCCAGAATCATCACTTGCAACATCAAATGGTTTGTTCAACATCAACTTATCAGAATCCTCTTGTTCTTCTAATTTGTTGTTAAAACTCTTAACAAGCTCAAATTCAAGAGCAACATCCTTCAACTCCTTTGTTGATTCTGAAATCCTACCAAGGTAGAGATTATCAAAGCAAATATGGTCTGCATAATCCTGCTGCATTATCGTCAAAACAACATCATAATCCGCTTCTTCCTTAACAACAAAAGTTCCTGAACAATCATTATTATCATCATTACTGTGAGAAAAACTAAATATGTAATTACTTGGTTTAGTTATGTCAGAGCCGTGCTTTAAAACAATAATTTTTGCACCTTTAGTGCAATAACCCTCAAACTTGTAAGTCCCCTCTTCTAAATGAACCATTTGTAAAGCTTTAAGGTACATTATTTTGTCAAGATTATAAGTGATTTTTAAGCCTGAATCACCATCGCTCTTACAATCAGAACTCACACTGATATAATCTGAACTTCCAACACTCCAATGATTCAGTTTTTCCTCAAAGCTTGGATTCTTTAGTTTATTAGATTCTTCTCTCTTCTCCTCTTGTGATTTCTCAACACAAACCTCTTTACTAGAATCCCATTTATAACCATCATCACAAGAGCACTTGTAAACACCACTAATTAATGTACAACTCAAACCTTTAGAAGCGTCACAACTTATATGAGCATTTGATGGACCGCAAAGCTCACCATAGGAAGAGAACCTTTCTTCCTCCTCCCCACCAAAAACACCCTTCTTTGTTTTTATAAGTTTTAAATCATCAAACCAAGCCTCACAATTAGAGCTTAAATTAACAACAATTCTTGTTCCTCCCAAAATAATATCCTGAGAAGTTATTTTTAGAGAAACACCGCTAAACAATTTAAAATCACCCTTGTTCTCTTGGAGTTTCTTTGAAACCTTACGCTCAACCTCCTTCTCACTATTATCCTTATCCTTAACCTTGAACTTAATAATCTCTCCATGGTTATTAACGAGTTCTATGCTCACATTTGGCTCGCAGGAACCTGTCTTATAATAACCTGACAACTCCAAAACATCCCCATCATACAACTCAGGAAGAACATACTGCATTACAAAACCACCATTAGATTTTATGTGTGCTGAATTCTCTGTTTTTGCCTGTTCTTGAGAAACCTCTACATTACTTTCAATCCAGTAATCCAAACTATCCTCAAAACCGGGATTCTTTAACAAGTTCATTGAAGGAGAGTAATCTGTCTTTAAATAATCAATAGCCTGACCAATTATAGAACTAAGTTGTTCAAGTAGGCTCTGATTATTCTCTAAATCTTCAACCTCTTTATAGTCAGTAGACTTTTGTGGGCAATCACCATTCTCATCAACTTTACCATCAGTCAAAACATCCTTAATCTCACCATTCTCATCAAAGTGAACTATAAAACAAGTTTTATCCAGTAAAGAGCCCTTAACAGTCAACTCTTCCTTATTTTGAGTTGTTTTTGAACTTATAATACTAACAGCTGCTTGTTTCACATAACAACTCCTCCTACAAACACCATACTTCATAATCAAATCCTTCTCTTTATTAATAATATCCTCGTCGCTAATTTCATCCTCTTTTTTACCCTCCTCAACCAACAATTTCTTAATATAATTCTTGTAATTATCATCATCAACCTTAACATCATTAATTTCTTTAGGAGGATTACAACAAACAAGTTGAACCTCCTTATCACCATCCTTAATCTTACCACAACCATAAGCACAACAGTGCAAACCCTCAACAACACCACAGCTCTTATCAGACTCGTTAATCTTACAACAGAAGGTATCACAAGAACCGCAACTCAAAGCAAGCTCTCTTTTACCAGAAGGAACATCAAATTCCTTAGTTACTGAAGCCAAACCAGGAGTGGCATCACAACTTCCATCAACAACAAGACCATTAGAGAGAACCTTCTTACCCAAAAAACTCCTTTCAATACAAAAACCACCCTGAGAAGCGCACTCTTTCCCATAATCATCCAATTCTTTATTATTCTTCTCCTTCAGAACACACTTTTTCTTAGCAGTATCTCTATCACCTTCCCCAGGAGGTCTCTCCTCAGAAATCCAACACTTGCAAAGATTATTACCTGCAAACTCGCCACACTGAGCAATACCACAACCTGGATAACCATACTTTATTGAAGCAACACAATCCAAATAACCAAACTGCTCTGACTTCAAAGCAACACTCCAAGCAGGTTCTGAGTAAGCATAACAGAGTGGGTCTTCACAATCAATCAAACCATCACAATTATCATCAATCCCATTTCCACAATCCTCAGGACCTCCCTTTATACAAATACCATCAGCAGTGCACTCTGCATTAGGGTTAGAACTCTCTTGCACTTCAAACAAACAAACATCAACATTAGAAGCATTCTTACCAATTCTTGGCTTGAAAAAACAATCAAGCAATCTCTTACCATTCTCATCCTTCTCCTCACTATAATGGTCACAACACTCCTCTTTTTTAGCAGCTTTTGTATTGTTATGTTTGCAAGAATCAATGGTGAACCTTGAAGAGTTAACACAAAAATCACTAGCACAAGCGCTAAAATAAACATTATCAAATGGAAATCCAAGCTCAGCCTTATCATCCATCTCAAAAACAAAATCAACATCAAGCACACCATCACTACCAAAAGCATCCTTTGTTACCAAAGCTTGTGGAATTGGGGCCCAATCATTATCACCATACTTAACCTTAAACCTACAACCATTAGGAGAATTTTTTGTGGTGCAAGGAATAAAATCCTCTTTCTTATTTTCCTCATCATAAAAATAAGGGTATAAACCAACATCATCACCAACCTTATTGGTGATTTTAAGATGATAAACAACATTCTTATAAACCCTCTTTGTGTTAACCTCAACTGAGAGGACATTCTCACCGTATGAAAAACGAGCATAATTAACTCCTTTTAATATAGGCAAGCATTCAAACTCCTTTTCATCACCAGAATCATCAGTGTTTTTTAAGGAAACCTTAATATTCTTAAGAACACCCTTACCTAACTCCTCAGGTTTAAAATCTTTAACACTATAAGAACAAGAAGTAGTTCCTAAAGCAGTAGATTTACCATCCCCTGTATTAACACCCCACTTTCCCTTACCAAAACCAACACCCTCAATAGTGCTTTTTTTATCACCAACAGCACAATCAACCTCAGCTTTTAAATCCTTAAAACCTTTATCAGAAGAAGCTTGAACCTCAACTGCTAATTTCTTTTCAGAACCATCAGGACTCAAGGGGACATCATAATAATAGGGATAATAAATTCCACTCACAGAGATTGTATTATCACCGTTCTTGGAATAATCAACAGCCAACCAATCGTTTAGTACTTCCTTATTAGGAACATAAAAAACATTGTTGAGTATGTGAGGTCTTAGATTAGGATTATCTATATCTATAGCTATATTATTACCATTATCTCTACCTACTGGATCATTATCCCAGAATTCCGCAGTTGTACATCCAAAAATGATTGTTGCTTTTCTTTCACCACTATCATAAGTGTAAAAGGCTCCCGCTTTTTCAGCAAATTCTTTCAATGAAAAAAAAGGATAATATTCATCACTATCAGAATCCTCCACCAGATTACCAGAGTCATCCAAATTTATTGTGTTCAAATTAAAATTTAAACTAATTGGTTCATCAACTTCTTTCTTCTCATAATCCTCACCTTTAGGGGGTAAAATTGTGTAATAACAAGAAACACCTTCAAGAACTCCTTCCCCACCACCCTCAGCTTCTTCTTCCTTCTCTTTTTCTTCCTCTTCTTCCTTGACACACTTTCCATCCTTACATACTAAACCATTACAACAAATCCTTGCAGAAGCATCTTTGTTGTTATTACAAGGACTTCCCTCGAGCATGCAACAAAAAGCAATGCCATTTGAATTTCTCTCACACCTCGCATAGTTGTCCCCTTTAAAAACAACCTTTCCCTGTGAAGAATCCCAATCATAATTACAATTAAGATAAGCAACACCATTTTCAACAAAAAAATCATCACCATGATTTGGCTTCTTTTGTTCTGAAACATAAGAGGTACATTTGTGAGAATAATCCTCAAAATTTTCAGCACACACGTCTGATTTTACTCCATTACCATATTCATTAACACACCTGCAGATAAAATCAGCAACTCCCTTTTGGTCATGACTACAGAAATTGTACTTCTTACATTCACCATAAGGAGAAAACCTTGAATGTTTCAAATTAGTTGTATCACTACAAGACCTACCCTCACCGCTTTGGGTAGTACTTCCAGAACCAGGTCCACCAGGATTTCCAGGAGTGGTATCATCACTTTTAGTAGAAGTTTCTTCTGGAGGATTTTGAGCATCAGAACACTTATCACCTTCTCCGCTTAGCTTTTTTACTTCAAAAACACCATTTTCCTCGCAACAACGGAAATAAGAGTATTTTGGGTGATCAGGAGATCCTCCTGTTGCTTCTATGTACTTTTCAATAAGTTCATTGCCACAAAAACAGGGAACAGAATTTCTTAGCGACTTATCGACAGGACAGTTTTGAATACAAGTCCCTTCATCATCACACATCCCTTCCTTTTCATTTCCTATCTTGCATCTGTTTCCTTTACAATCTGGAGAAGGTGAGCAGTAGAAATATGCCACATTATTATCTAAGTCCATACTATCAAGAGTAAGTTTTGCACATGATTCACATCTTTCCTCATTAATTAAGTACTTGTTGTATTTACTATTTTTGTCATGCTCACCATAAATTTTCCATCTTAACTCTGCTTTTCTTATGTCATAATTCTCTCTTACATAATCTAAATCTCTTCCACAAGCACCTGTATCGGTGTATAACTCACTTAGGTCTTTCTTCTCACCAAGAACTATCTTTGATTGTGTTGTTAGGATTGTGTTGAGTACTGACAATACTAGAATGATTATTAGAATTGTTTTTAGTGTGTTTTTGCTTGTGTTGTGCATTTTTTACACCTCAAATTTTGAGCTTGCTTGTTTTTTTATATATTGATTCTTTTGTGTTTTGCTGCGAATATAAAGTTGAAGTCCTCCTTTGTTTTATAAGGGACCCTTATCAACCATATTGTTGTTGTTTCATCGTAGATTTGGTATTTTGTGTCTAAGCGTCTATCCCATGTTATAAAGTCGAGTGAGAATTTTGGGTAAAAACCGAATTTTTTAAGGTATGATTTTTTTAGTGCTCTTGCTATCTCTTTATCCCCTCTCTCATCTGCAAAGTATATTGCTTGTATTGCACGCCACACTTCATAGTAAACATCTTTTAGTCTTAGTGGTATTTTCACTTCAAAATCACTTATTTTTTTTATTGAGTTTTTCTTTTTTATAGTTAATGGATAGTTCACCATTATTAGGATATCCTTGTCTCTTATGTTTGTTGTTGTTATTACCCTTCCAAATTCTATTTCGTAACCTTGTTCTTTCAATGGTTCAAAACGGTTTATGCAGTTTGGTAGTTCCTCTTCTATGTATTTTGAGATGTCTTGTTCCCATGATTGTAGTGATGGCATTACACTGTGGGAGTTTAATGGGTACTTGTCGTAGTTGTAGAGGTAGATTATTGGTGGTTTTGGTTTGAATTCTTCAACATATGGTGGTGTGTAGATAAAACCTCCTTTTAACCCAAGATTTAGAAGTGCGTTTTTAGCCGTGAGTTCTATGCAGTTTTCAACATACGCTTGAACTGGATTTATTTGTAGTTGTTCAATGTTAATCCTTTCAGGCTGTATTGTTTTCATGTAGAATAAGAACAAAACTATTATTATCAAGACAACTCCAATAAGTATGAATGCTGTTATTTGTGCTTTTTTACCTCTTTTTTTCATTATTCTTTTACAGTAGAGACTAATATTTAAATTTTTTCAAAATTGTTTAACAAAATATTTATAATTGAGTTTGTTTTATCGTTTTCTAGGTGATTTTATGAGTGTTATTTGGACTGAGAAGTACAGACCGAAGGATTTTTCAGAGTTTATCGGTCAAGAGCACATTGTTAAGCGTGTTAAAGCTTTGGTTGAATCAGGTAACATGCCTCACTTGTTGTTTGTTGGTCCTGCTGGCACTGGAAAAACCTCCTTAGCAATGGTTATTGCAAGGAAACTCTTCGGTAGTTCTTGGCACAACAATTTTTTAGAGTTGAACGCTTCTGATGAGCGTGGAATTGATGTTATTAGGATTAAGGTTAAGGATTTTGCAAGGACTAGAGCTATTGGTGATGTTCCTTTCAAGATTATTTATTTGGATGAGAGTGATGCTTTAACCCGTGATGCTCAGCAAGCTTTGAGGAGGACTATGGAGAACTATACAAAAACTTGTAGGTTCATACTTAGTGCTAATTATAGTAGTAAGATTATTGACCCAATACAATCAAGGTGTGCTATTTTTAGGTTTAGGAGACTAAGTAAGGATGATATTTTTAAGCTTATAAATCGTATTGCCAAGGCTGAGAAACTCTTGGTTGAGGATAAGGCAAAGAGTGCTTTGTACGAGATTAGTGGTGGTGATTGTAGGAAGCTTGAGAATCTAATGCAGAGTTGCTCTGCTTTGTCCAATAAAATAACTGAAAAACTCGTTTATGAAGTTGCTTCTTATGTCAATCCTGAGGAGATTAAGAAGATACTAAAACTTGCTGTTAATAATAAGTTTTTGGAAGCAAGGGATAAGTTATTGAACGCCATGTTGTATCATGGGCTTTCAGGAGTTGATATGATAAAGCAAATTCAAAGTGTGGTTTTGAACTTGGATGTTGATGATAAGAAGAAGATGAGGATTATTGATAAAGCTGCTGAGATTGAGTTCAGGATTAGTGAGGGTTCTGACGAGTTTTTACAGTTAGAAGCCTTGTTAAGTTTTATTGCTTATACTGTTAATTCATAAAAAAGAGGTGTTGTTTTGTGGATCAGGATCTTGAGGATGTGTCAACAACTTCAAAGTTGATAATTTCTAGTTTGGAAAGGCTTAGGAAGAGTTTAGCTGAAAAAGAATCTATTATAAAGAATCTTGTCAGTGAGAATTCTTCTTTAAAAGATAAGATTTCAGAGTTAAGTGCTAAAGTTGAAGAGCTCAATAGTGTTATCCTTGATTTGAATGAGAAGCTTTTTGATAAGGACAAAGTGATAAAGGAGTTTGATTCCAAATTGGATGAGAAAAACAAGACTATTGTCGAACTCAGGAAGAGAATTGATTTGTTGAACAAAAAATTGTTTGAAAGTGATAAGAGAATAAAGGATTTAATGAAGAGTGTTGAAGATTTGAGGAGTGTGTCTGTTGATGACAAATCTAAGGTTTTGGGTGATGAGTTGTTGAGGTTGAAAGAGGTTGTTGTTGATAATGAAGAATCTCTTAAAGTTAAGAACTCTCTGCTTGAGAATAAGGAGTTGTTGTTGAAAAAGTTGAGGGAGGAAAATGATCTTCTAAAGCGAGAATTGAGTGAGAGGGATTCTGAGATTCAGGAGTTGAAGAAGAATCTTTATGTTTTATTGCAGGAGAAGAATTCTAACAAGAATTCTGAGATTGTTAAGCTTGTTGGTGAGAAGAATGATCTTGAGAAGGAGAATTTGTTGTTGAAAGACACTATTAGAGATTTGAAGGAAGAAATTAATATCTTAAAAAGTGAATTAGAAAACAGAAACATTGTTTTTTCTTCATTAAAACAGAGAATTAAATCTCTTGAACTTGAGAACACTAAGAAGGAGGATGAATTAAATAATTTGAAAAAGAGTGTTGAAGAGTTAAATGCTAAGTTATCAAGAGCTAATGAGGAATTATTCAAGCGTGAGAGTTTAGATTTGGAAATGCATAAACAATTGAGGATGTTGGAGGATGAATTGCTAACGAATCAGAGTAAGATACAAGATTTAATAGTTGAGAATAAGAGATTAATTGAGAGTAATAGAATAAGTGAGGAGACTATAAAGAAGCTTGAGGAAGAAATTGCAGGTTTAAAAAGGATTAACAATAATCTTAATTCTAAGTTAAAGGAGAGGGAAGCAATAATACTAAACTATCAGGAGGAAATTAATGATTTAAGGAATAAGATTAGGTCTGTTGAGGATGATGTTAAGAAAAAGATTGTTATGGAATTCTCTGAGAGAGAAGCTGTTCTCAACAATAAAATAAGCGAGTTGAATGAGAAAATCGCTTTGCTGCGTGAGGAATTGAAGAATAAAGATGCTAGGATAAGAGAGTTGGCAAGTATCGCAAAGAAGAAGATTGAGAATTTAGCTGTGGGTGTTAATGAGGGTAAGGTTTTAGATGTTGGTAAGAAGTCTGAGCAAGAGGAGAGTGTTGAAAAGCTTGTTTCCAATCATGGTGTTGAAGAAAGTGTGAGTAAGGAAAGTGTTAGAGATGTTAGAAGTGAGAGGATTATACCTAAAGTTGAGGTTAACAGCATCAGTGACAATAACTCTGAAGATTTTGCAATGCAAGAAGGAAATGCTATCAATATTGTGAGTGTTGAAGAACTTCAGAATATGATAAAAACTGCTTTGGAGCATGGTGATAGTGTTGAAAGTATTAAGCAGTCATTGATTAATGCTGGTTATCCTGTTAAGAACATTAACAAGGCGTTTAACAATTTGAATATAAAAGATAGAATTGAAAATGAAAAATAAAAATTATTCATTATATAATGTCTTCTTCTGATATTACTAAGAAATCTC
>CAZNLC010000002.1:14337-22445 GCA_964573865.1 uncultured Methanosarcinales archaeon
AAAATAAAAATTATTCATTATATAATGTCTTCTTCTGATATTACTAAGAAATCTCCAGAAGCTATAACCGCGCTGAATGGTATTAAAAGTCTTCCTTGCTTATCCTTTTCAAGCTCTAATTTTTCAGCGTACGGTGTTGGATTTTTTAGGACTATGTGAATGAGTTCTCCAGAGCGAGCTTCAAAGACAATATCTCCTACCTCACCAAACTTCTTTCCTGTCTTACTAACAACTGTTTTCCCAAAATACTCTTTTGCTGGTCTTTTATCATCAGCCATTTTTTCACCCTATGATTCTTGAAAATCTAACTTTTCAATAATTTGCACAACTCTTAAAGAGCTACTCTAATATTTAAAACTTGTGGTTTGCTCGGTTGAATAAAATTTAAACTTGTTTTCTGACAATAACGCTTGTCTCCTTCATATTCCTAAAATCATAGTCTAAGAGTATGTTTACTGGTTGTTCAAAATCTGATTCTACATTGACATCTTGCACACAATTAATGGTTCTCTTCCCAGACGCTAAAACAACATAACCTGCAGTGTCTCCTCCTATTAAACCGTTACACCTTAAACCAGGAAGTCCTGTGTCAACGCTTACATACACTTTATTCTTTATTGAAAATTGGGTTTCTGACTCTGATGGTTTGCACATTGTGTTTCTCTTAAAAACATCTCCATTACCTTTTTGTTCTATGGTGAATGTGAATTGTATTCTGTTGGAACCTGCTGGGTTTTCCTCAAATGAAGTAACTTGTATTGGTGCTCCTGAGCTGTAAACCTTTTTCTTCTCTTTAACATTGCATATCGTGCTTGAAGTGTCTGTTAGGTCTCTCTTAACACAGATTACTGATGAAACTTTTGTTTGGTAATTATAACAAACCTCTGCTCTTATTGGAAACTCGTGGTCAACGCTTATTTGCTTTTCATAATTCATTTGTGGAAAAACAATTTGCGTTGTTGTTCCTGGAATTTTATTACCTGATAAGTCCTTCCTAACACCTTCTAAATCCTCTGATGGTTGTTTAACAATGTCAGAAGCTGAGAGTCCAAAATCTTCTGGGTTAAAACCAACTAACCTTACCTCAACACTGCCTTTTGGAATTGTGTATTCTCCATCGTTTGTTAGTTCAACAATAACTTGGAATGGTGATGTTCCAGAGTCAAAAACTTCTTGTGGTGGTGCTCCTTCTAAAAAGTTCACAAGCAAACCATTTGTTCCACCAATAAATGGATTTTCAGATGATGTTTTTTGATTACACCCTGACAACAACAATCCTAACATAACAACAAAGAGTACTGAGATTGTTTTATAATTCATAGTATCACCTTTTTTTATTTTTAAACAGGTACTTATTTTTGTTTATTATTTGCTTAGTAGATTATGATATTCTTTTTATTGTTATTGATTTTGTATCACTTATTTTCTTGTAACCATAAGGCCCAATATCAACATTTAACAATGTGTAATATGCTTCAGAGCCTTCTCCCAAACCCTCTGCCCTACAATGAATCACTGCAGTTCCTGAATTGTCAAGCATAACATCTCCCTCAATATCGCATTCTAATGGTTTGCCTGATAGAGAAACACTCACTGGAACTTCATTCTCATCAACATATGTTGTTTCTATGCAGTTACTCACTTTCTCATTCTTTATAACTGTTCCTCCACCAACATTTCTTATTGTTATTTCAAAAAATGCTGTTCCAATACTTGCTTCTTCCTTTACAGAAGTCACAGCAATTGGAGCTCCTTGACCAGCACTTATTGTTATTGTTGAAGGTTTACAAACCTTTTCTGTACCTGAGGCTGGGTTTGGGTCGATACAAACCTTTAAAGAAGCTCTTGTTTTGTAAGAATAACAGAGTATTAACTTAATGGGTATATCCTGAAGTAGGTCTGTGTTATCCGGAAGATTCGGAGTGTACGATGTTCCAACCCTAACGAGTTTTCTATCGCCTTGAGGTCTCCTCTTTGACTTGCCTTTTAATTCTCCAATTCCAGAGAACGATTTTGGAATGTTGAGTAACTTCTCATCAAAGCCTACAAAAAAAGCATAAGGTGTTGTATCATAAGCCCCCTTATTCTCAACATCCAAAGCAACTTGAAATTGTTTACCAACATACACTGTTTCTGGAGGGCTCCCGTCCAAGAATTTTGCAACAACACCCTCTTTACCTGTAAAGTAGGATTCTGCTTTATTCGTTGTTGATGGAACACAACCTGATAAGAACAACAATACTAAAAATAGTGTTAATGTTACTAAAAGATTTTTACGCATGAAAACACCTTCCTTGTTTTATCTGCTTTTAGTTAACAAACCTTTGTTTTTTATTAAATTTTCTATTTTAAAATAGTGTTTTTGTGTTGGAACACTTAAATCCCTTTGTTCAGTTATAATTTTAGTTATAGTTATTTCTTAAACCAAAAACTTTACGGCAAGTTTGTCTTAACTAATAAAATGCTTTTTGTGTCTGATTTGAAATAACCATAGTCTAGAGTCACTGAGAGTATTGTTTTGTAGGATGGTTTTATGAGCATATCATCTGAGTA
The DNA here is from genome assembly GCA_964573865.1 of uncultured Methanosarcinales archaeon. Taxonomy (GTDB): domain Archaea; phylum Nanobdellota; class Nanobdellia; order Woesearchaeales; family WAPY01; genus CAZNLC01. The sequence continues at coordinate 16,891 of CAZNLC010000002.1, forward strand.
ACAAGTTGTCGAAGCTCCATTCTCAACAGATACTAGTTTTGGAACGCAGGTGAGTTTTTCACCGGCTAAACTCGCACTAACACTCACAACATCAACATCTTCCACATTAAGAGGTATGTTTTTACAAACTTTGTGATAAGCGTTCCTTGAAACTACAAAACCATCACCTTGATTTTCAATGTAAATAGTGAACATAAGTTTCGAGTGTTTGTCATCTACTGGAATTACACTTTGTTCAACTCTTGTAACAGCAACAGGTGCTCCTTGACCAGAAAAACTCAATGGTCTTGGAACACAATTTTTTGGTGTTGGAGTGTACGGGTCTGGGTTTACACAAATACCGGTTTGAAGAAATGTTCTGTAAGGAAAACAAGCAATATAGTTAACGATGAGTTCTGATTCTGCTTTTCCCTCAAGCTCTGGTGCTTTTGCACTAACTATTTTATAATCCTTTTCCCCCCTGAATGTTTTAGTGCTTTTTTTACCTTTGAGGTTAAAGTTGATGGTGTCCTGCTTTAATGCATTGTTATTATAATCTGTGATTCCTATTGTTATGATACCATTATTTATATCTAAAGCTCCGTAGTTTGTTAGTTCAAAACCTATCCTAAAAGGTGTTCCTGAATAAACAATCTGTGGTGGGGCGTTGTTGACAAAGTGTATATCCAATGCTTTTGTTCCAGTGTAAGGATTAAACAAGCTTATTCCAGAATTTTCAGACACGCACCCTGAAAGGAGGAATAAAACTATAGTTAAGGGTGCCAACCACCTTAACATTAAAATTACTCTGAAATTGCGTTCCTGTTTGTTGTGTTGCTTTTTCATTTTTAATTCGAAATATTATTTGAAGTTTAGTTTGAAATTTTATATATTATTTTTCTGGGCAAACATCTTCTCTTGGATTTGTACAAACATAAAAGGCGTTATCTTCAATACAGGCTGGGTTGTTCATTAAAACTTTATAGTTCAATTGTGATTCATCAAAGTAGTTTATTGGATTTTCTAAGTTACCATCAGCCCAAACTTCGAAGTGCAAGTGAACATCTGTTGAGTATCCTGAGGAGCCCATTGTTCCAATAACATCCCCTTTACTGACATGCTCATTTTCACTTACTAAGATTGAGTTTTTATACAAGTGTGAATAAACAGTTTCTATTGTTTTACCATTCACTTTTTTATCGTGTTTTATCTTAACATAGTTTCCATATGCAGTTCCTTTACAATAACAGCATGATGGCAATGGTTCTTTTGAACAATCACATTCTTCACAACCATCAACAACCTTTTCAACAACACCATCATCAACAGCATATATCAAAGCAGTGTGTTCTTCATCACCTTCAGCTTCAATGTCCATGCCAGAATGAAAACCTCTGTGGAAACTCCAACCATCTCCATAGCAGTTGTAAACAGCGTACGCAAGTGTCCCGTCACTGAACTTCCAAGTTCCAGTGGGCCAAACCCAAGCATTACCACTAGGAACTTGTTGTTCCTCACCTTCTGGTGTTTGTGTCTCTTGTGGTGTCTTGGTTTTTTGTTTTTTCTTATAAATGTCAATTGTTGTTGAGCGCATTATCTTGTACTCATAAGAAGCGGATATTTTTATAACAGGCATCCATATAGGATGATTCCCTGTGTTCTCCTTTTTAATCTTGAGTGTGCAAACAAAGTTCCTCAATAACCTTATGGGTTCATTTATTTCAGAGTTCAAAACATAAACTCCATTCCCTTGCTCTTTGAACGGACAGTACTCATCGTTAAAATCTGTTAAACTCATTCCAGCGGGAAGCTCGATGGTTATGCTCTTTATTTTATTAACAAACCCGTTTAAACCAAGCCATTGGTTTGTTAAAGTGAAGTATAAATCGGTTGTATCTTGGTCATCGTCAACTGCGATTATAGTTTCAGGAGTGGCTATTCCTAAGTTTATTGGACCGTCGTTGAACTTAGCAACTTGAGCATTCTGAATCCTAAAAACATCATACAAGAAGTTTGGTCCGAAAGCTTGCATCATACTGTCCCTTGTTTCTGCGTTCATTATGTAGAGTGTTAATTCTGATTCTGTTGTAAAATTAAACCTTACACTCACATTCAGTTTGTTGATGAAATCCTTATCATCAAGAATCTTACCAGAGCACCTCACAATTCTTTGATAATTACTAACATCAGTGAATGGTATTTCTTCAGGTGTTGGTTTTAGAGGTTGATTGTTTATTGAACACTCTGTTGCTATGAACTGTTTTGGGTACAAATCAAGGTTTAAACCTTCAACATATGAATAAAATGATATCGTGTCGCCAACAAAGTATTTTTTGTCAACAAAGGGTTGTGGTGATGAAACCATAAGCCCTACTCTTGGACCTTGAGCTTCACCCTCAGGGCACTCTCCCATAGCACACTTTAACTGCATATCAACAACTTCTTTAGTCAGTTTAAGTCTCTCTTTCCAAGCTTCATTGAGTGTTTTAAAACTCCGCTCTGTCTTTTTTGTGAATGAAGCTCCATAAGCGTTACTTCCAACCTGTTTTCCAGATAATTTTGGGAACAAACCGCTTATTGGAGACCAACCTGCTAAAAACAGAATCAGCACAACACTAAGTACTATAGAGGTTATAATAAAAGTTTTTTTGTATTCTTGCTCAAAGAAGATTAGTAGTGTTGATGTTATTAGTGGTAAGAAAATAAACCATCCTATCCCCCAGCCAAAGTATGGGAGCCAAAATGGGATTGTGAAAAACCATATTAGTACTGATAAGAGTATTGTGAATAGGAATCTTCTTATTTTTGGTTCTTTGAAGAATAATAGTATTCCTAGGATAGAGAGTATTGCTATGGTTGTTACAGAGCTTATTATATTAAAGCGGAAAACTCCTAAAAAAATTAAAGCGACGAATGTTGCAATGATTAAAAAGGATTTCCAATTAAGAACTTTCACCAAATCTTTTGTTAGATGCTTTTTGAGTATATTCTCTTTTTCTTTAGTTTCTTCCTTTTGATTCTTCTGATTTTCTGCAGTTTCACCAACTTGTTCTTCTTCCTTCTCTGTGTCTTTCTTCTTAGTGAATTTACTAGTTGCTTTTTTAATAATTCCCTTGAATGTATCGAATACCCTTGAAATCCCCTTAACCCTTCCTTTTTCACCCTCTCCTGTCAAGACAACACCTCTTTTTTCCTCTTTAAAAACTAATGGTTACAATAAGTTAGATTGAGATTTTTATAATACTACGGTTCCTTTATTTCAAGCTTCAACTCTGTTATTTCTATTGTTTTATCAGGTTCTATCTTTAATGAATTCAAGTGTTCAAACAGGTATTCTTTATCAATGATTGTTTCAAATGATAAGTCCCTTGTTGTTAGTCCAATGACATAACCATTAATGTAAATCTTCGCTTCCTTTTGTGAATCATCTGGAAAGTTCATTGTTAGAACAAGATTTTTTGTTTCGTTCATTATCTCCTTGTATTGCTCACTATTTAGTTCAAAGTAGTATGTTGGATGGCTTATTTCCTTAAAAACTGGTTCAATTCTGATTTGGTATATTAAATAGTCGCCTTCCTCAGTTTCAAAGCTTATTGAGTTTTGACCTTCCATTAAGTAGTGTGCTGGGAATTCTATTACCCTAACTGATTGGCACTCTGGTGTAAATGACCCAAGACTAAAACCGTTGATTTTTATGCTCAACTTACCTGTTTCCTTGGAGTAACAATCAATAAAATACTTCAACCTCAAACTTTCAAGTGTTTGGTATTCAGAACTGCTGACTTGGAATGTTAAAACGCTTTTTTTGTGGGATGTGTCTGTTTTATAGCCGATTATTCTAATGTTTGATAAGTCATAAAAGTTTTTTGAGAATAAAGATGGTTTTGAAACTGAGAATTCTATTATATTTTCTTCTTGGATTAAGTCCTCATCCAACAAAACAGGTTCTGGATTTTGGGTTTTTATTTCATTGTTAAAGATTTCCTCACCGTTCAATTTTATTATCAAACGGCCCTTGTGAGAGTTAACATTAAAGCTCAAAATCAAATTTTTTGTGTTTTCTAAATCTTTTATTCTGAAGTTTACTTGTTTTTTCTTCTCTGAGAAAATGCTGGAACTAATGTAGAAAGGGTTTATTCTCTTTATAGTCACAGCTTCTGTAAGTGTGTAAATGCGAACCTCGCCTAAACTGTGACCTTCAGAATACTTTTGTGTTATTGTTTTTGGAACTATCCTACCAGGATTCTCCAATAACAAAACACTCTGCTCTGTTATTGTTTCATTCTGCTCTTGTGTTTGAGTTTGGTTTTCTGATAATAATTCTTGTCTCTGCTCAGGCGGTAGGAATAAAACATACAGGAACAATAATACTGCGATTGCAATAACAAAACCTCCAGCGTATGATGCGGAGTTTTGAGCTTTTTTATTCATAAGCATCACCTTAGGCTAAAATGTTAACTTTACGTGTTTTTACTCTGATTTAATGATTAACTTTAAATATTATTAGTATAAATGTTTTTCTGTTTTTCAAAGGAGTTTTATTCAAGGAGGCTTATGGCATGAAGGTTCTAAGTAAAAATGTGAAGAAGGGATTGTTAAAGTTAAAGATTGAAAACCTTGAAGATTTGTGGTATCTTTCGCAAATCATCTCAAGGGGAGATCTAATCAGCGCTAGTTCCACGAGAAAGATTGAGAAGGGTAATGAAAAGATTAGGAAAAAAATATTTTTGAAGTTGAAAGTTGAGAAAATCGAATTTCAGAAGTACTCGAGCACTTTAAGAGTTTCAGGTAAGATACTTGAGTGTAATGATGAAGATGTTCCAATAGGTAACTACCACTCAATTATTGTTGAGCCTGGAGTCGTGCTAAGTATTGAGAAGAATGAACTGCCCGATTATTTGTTGAGGGTTGTTAGAGAAGCCTCAACGCCGAACTATAAAATCCTGGTTTGTGTTTTTGACAGGGAAGAAGCTCTGTTTGCGATGATAACAAAGCAAGGTTATAAAATTTTATCACGGATTAAAGGTTCTGTTGAAAAAAAGTATGTGAAGGGGAAAACAGAGAATTTTTACAAGAGAATTGCAACAATAATCGAAGAATACAATAAGAGTAAAAACCCTGATAGGATAATAATTGCAAGTCCAAGTTTTTGGAGTGAGTACTTAATGAAAGAACTTAGCGGTGATATCAAAACAAGAATAATAATCTCAAGCTGTAACTCAGTGAGTGCTTCTGCAATCAATGAGATAATGAAAAGACCTGAAACAAAACAAGCTTTAAGAGAGAGTAGGTTAAGGGTGGAGAACACCCTAATTGAAGAACTTCTGAAGGAGATTTCCAAGAACGGCTTGGCAGTTTACGGTGTTGATGAGGTTGAAGAAGCTGTGAATTTTGGAGCTGTTGATAAACTGTTAATCTTAGATTCTCTAATGTACAACTTTAATTCTAATGAGAGGATAATAAAGATTGTTAGGGGTGCTGAAAAACAGCGTGCAAAGATTTTTGTGATTAACTCTGAATTCGAACCTGGTAAAATGCTTAGTGGCCTGGGAGGCTTGGCTGCTATTCTATGGTTT
>CAZNLC010000002.1:22455-23479 GCA_964573865.1 uncultured Methanosarcinales archaeon
TAAGTTTAAATAATCAGAAACTCGAGAATTTAAGTTCTTTGAGTTTTTGGAATATTTTCATTTTGTAAAATCCAGCAGTGTTTTACTATCAAGTGGTTACAAAAATAGTGTTTGTTTGTGTTAGAATATTGAAGCTTCAAAAAGTAAGATTTATATATATGTTCTTATTAATGAGTAAGTGAAGAGGGGTTGTGAGTAACTCATAAAGCAATAAAGCTTGTGATTTATTTAGGGTTACAAGTGTTATTAGTAACATTTGAAGAGTGAACCCTCGTAATGATTTTACATACAAATTTTTGAATTAAAAAAATAGAGGAGGGCCTAAAAATGATCGTTAAAGAGGAGTTTTTGAACAAATTAAGACACTTTTTCTCACTGAACTTATACGAAGTGAAGATTTGGACTGCTCTGCTTTCAAGAGGAGTTGCAACTGCTGGAGAGCTTAGTGATATTGCAAATGTTCCAAGATCAAGAAGTTATGATGTTCTTGAAAGCCTTGAGAAGAAAGGATTTGTCATAATGAAATTTGGAAAACCAATAAAGTACATTGCTGTTGAACCAGAAGAAGTTGTTGAGAGAGTGAAAAAATACATGCGTGAAGAAGCTGACAAAAAAATAAAGAGGCTTGATAGGATTGGAAAAACAGAGATAATAGACGAGTTAAAAACATTACACAAGCAAGGTATTGAACTCGTAGAACCAACAGACCTCTCCGGCAGTCTCAGAGGAAGGCATAATCTCTACAATCACATGGAAACCATGATAAAGAACGCTGAAAAAACTATTACAATAGTAACAACAGCTGACGGTTTAGTAAGAAAGATAGAAGGATTAAAACCAGTGTTTGAAGCTGTGAGAAAGAGAGGTGTGAAGATAAGGATTGCAGCTCCAATAACAAAAGAGAATATGAAAGCAGTTAACGAGATGAAGGGAATCGCAGAGATAAGGAATGCTAAGATAAAAGCAAGGTTCATAGTTATTGATGGTAAAGAAATGATGTTTATGGTTATGCATGACAGGGAAG
>CAZNLC010000003.1:0-19104 GCA_964573865.1 uncultured Methanosarcinales archaeon
TGAGAGTATTCTTCTTTTAGAACAAAGACTCTCTTTTCTTTCCTTTCATAATAACTATCCTCAAAGAGACCTTTATCTCTTCTTCTAATTATTCTTATAACTTGCTCTAAGGATTTTATCTCTGGTTTCACATGAAGTATTTTGAACACTGCTGTTTTACCATTTAACTCTTGCTCTTTCAACTCAACATTGTATATTTCATCTAGAGGTTGTGGTAGTTCCAACTTCTCTTCAAGTGAATTCATGCTGTAAACCCCCAATTTATTCTATTAGAAAGTGAAAAATATTTATAAATCTTCCTATTTTTACTACTTGAATGTAAAAAATTAAGCTATGCGTAGAGTTTTACCCTTCTTTCCTTTGGGACATAATTTTTTATCTTGTTATCCTTTAACAAACCGCATCCGAGGAAATTGTTGTTGTATTTTAGTATCACAAAACCAGGAGTTACATTTTTTGGAATGTTTTTTAGGGTTAAATCTTCACCAGAAAACCAAGCTTTAACTTCTTCCTTGTCAATCTCAACAACATTTTCTGTTGCTGTTTTTCCAACAAGCTGAGCTCCTTCAATACTCAATCTCACTCTGTTATTAGTGAATTTTTCCTCTATTCTTGCAAAGTAAAGTCCTATTCTTGACATTATCAAATTCTTTGTGTTCAACAATGAGATTTCCTTATTGATTAAAAACACTCTCTTGTTGTTAGTCATCAGGAAACCACATGCTGTTCTGAATGAAGAGCCAAATCTGCTGTTTATTAGAGATATTAACTCTTTCGCTTCCTTACTATTAAGTATTTTAACTCTTTTCATTTTTTACTATTTCTCCTTTTATCATATTCCCCAAAGTGGATTCTTCTTCCTCATTATAACAGCTATTTCCTTCATAACTTCTAACTCTTCATTGCTTAAGTACTTTTTTAACTCCTTCAGTTTTCTGAAATCATTCTCTGGAATTGAAGAGTATAATATGTCATTTCCCTTTATCTGCCTTCCAACAGTCACTCCTTCAAACGCTACTGCAACCTGTTTTTTTGTTGCTTCATTAAGACTCTTATTTTCTGATTGTATGCTCTTAACTACAGTTATCTCCTTTCCATCAGAATTCATTATTGGAGTGCCGACCTTTAGGGTTCCTGCTTCTACATCAACGCCAACAACAGCTGGATTCGACTGTCTAAAGATGTACTGTGGCATAATTCTAATCCTACAAGGTCTCACAACAGATGATAATTTCTTGTTTATGTACTCCTTCTCCTTCTGCTCCAAGAAATCTTTGTAATCCTCAATGAGCTTGTATATCACATTACTTTGTATTACTTTTACTGTTGTTGAATTGTTTTTTATATAAATCTCTGCCTCCTTTGATAATTCTGTGTTAAAACCAAGCACAACTCTGAAATTCTCGGGATTTGCCTCAGCAGATACTATGTCTCTTTTTGTTATCAAACCAAGGGAAGCTTTCCTAACAGGTATTCCTTCTTCCTTGAGGAGCAGTAGCACGCCTTCTAGGCTTCCAAGTGAGTCTGCTTTGACAATGACTCCTTCTTCATCAGTCTCTATCAAAACTTCTTCAACCTCTGCTTGTATTTCATCACTCACCTTATTGATGTCAGCGTCCTTTTCAATAACTCTTATGGGCATTCCTGAAAAAACCTCTTCTAAACCCGGTGCTAAAATCTTCACCCCTGTTGCTGCATAAACTTCATTTACTTTCCTGAATCTTGCTTTTTTATCCCTCATCTCCGAGAGTGGCATTGGTTCAAGCAAAGCTCTGACCTTTGTTATTATTGGTTTTTCAAGTCCACCTATGATTACACGATCATCCTTCCTCAAAACACCGTCATAAATAATAACATCAGCTGTTTTTCCAATCCCTGGCTCATCTTTAACCTCAAGGATTGTTCCTTTAGCCGGCCCTTCTGCTTTGATTTTAAGGGTCTTTGAGAGGTATCTCTGTGTTAGTCCTGTTAAAACCATAAGTAATTCTGGAATGCCCTCTCCTGTTTTTGCGGATATTGGAACAATAGCAACTTGTTTTGTATAATCAGAAACCCTGTCAAAACGTTCTGATTGAAAACCAAGCTTGTACAAAGATTCAACCAATTTGTATATTTTTTCATCAGTACTTCTCTGAACATTTTCACTTTGTGATTTAATATCCTCTAAGATTGGTTTTTCAGGGAAGCTCTGCCAACCCGGTATTAAATCTATTTTGTTAGCTGCAACAATGAATGGTGTTTTGTAAGTTCTTAGTATCTTAACTGATTCCACTGTTTGTGGTTTAAACCCTTCATTAACATCAACAACAAGTATCGCAATATCTGCTAGATTCCCACCTCTCTTTCTTAAGCTTTGAAAAGCTGCGTGTCCTGGAGTGTCTATAAACAATAACCCGGGTATTGTAAAATCGAGTTTTATTGATTCTAACAACTTACCACAAATCTTTTTTATAGTAGTTAAGGGTATTATGGACGCTCCTATTGCTTGTGTTATCCTCCCTGGTTCTGACTCAACAACACAGGTTCCTCTTATCTTGTCAAGTAGTGTTGACTTTCCGTGGTCTACATGTCCAACAACAACACATATTGGACTTCTAAGGACACTTCTTGAATTATCCACAGCTTTTTCTCCAACGCTCATGGTTATTGTGTTTATTAGCTTTCTTTTTAAATATTTAGTTTAAAGTGTGCTTGTTTTTTAATCAAAAGTTTTTTATTCTTACCAAAAAACATTTTTATCATGTTCAAGCAATTTAATGAAGCTGGGATTCATTTTTATGCTTCGAGGAATAACCTCTCAACAAAACGTGGCAATGTGTTTTATAATCCAATGATGATAGTAAATCGTGATTTTTCTGTAGCCATAATTAATGCTTTGACAACTCTGAACAATAAGAGAATGAGAATTCTTGATTTAATGGCTGCTTCTGGGGTGAGAGCTTTACGATTCTCGAAAAGCTGTGTTTTTGAAGAATTAGTTGTAAACGATGTTTCAAAGGAGTGTGTTGGTGTAATAAAAAGGAATTTTAAACTAAATAAGATAAAGAATAAAAGAATAAAATTCTGTAATGAGAGTGCAAATAATTTGTTGTTGAGGAGCTCAACATTTGATTACATTCAAGTTGACCCTTTCGAAAATATTCACAAGTTCTTGGATTTGAGTTTGAGAAAGTTGAAGAATAACGGCATTTTAGCACTAACAACAACTGACACTGCGTCTTTGAGTGGAACTTATCCAAAGACCTGTTTGAGAAGGTACTCCTCATTACCGTTCAAGTATGATTTCAAGCATGAGTTTGGGATTAGAATTTTAGTTAAGGACTTACAAAGATTAACTTCTAAACAGGATAGTTTCTTAGAACCTCTGTTGTGCTATCATTACAAACATCACTACGGACTTTTTTTGAGGAAAGTTCATTCTAAGAGAAGGGCTAATGAGAGCTTTAAGAATCACAAGTATTTAATCTACTGCAAAAAATGTTTAAATGCAAGGATTACAAACTCAATTTTCAACAGTGAAAAATGTCCTGTTTGTGGTTCGAAGCTTGATTTTTTTGGAAGGTTTTATACTGGAAGTTTGTGGGATAGGAGGGTTTTAAGTTTGATGTTGGAGAATTTCAAGAGTAAGGAAGCAGAGTTTTCAAGGGAGAGTTTTAAGTTGTTAAGTCTTATCTATGAAGAATCCTCTGTTGAAACTCCTTATACAATAAACACGCACTTGATCGCCAAAAAATACTCTCTGAAACCTTGTAGTGTGAATCTGTTGGTTGAATCACTCAAAAAAGATGGGTTCAAGGCTTCAAGAACTCACTTCAACAATTACAGTATAAGAACAAATGCTAGTATTGTTGATATTGTCAGGATAATGAAAGAATGTTAAAGTGAAAAAATCAACAAGTATAAAACATTAATAAAACATTATCCTATTGCCCTTCTAACATCAATAACTTCAACAGAATTAACCCCTTGTATCTTTGAGAGTTCTGATTCGAGTTTTGCAGTTCCACCCTGTTTTTCATCTTGTATTAAATAGAGTTTTAATGCGTTGAGCCCAAACGCAATTGGTTCTATCTCTTTCTTGCCAAACTCCAAACCAAGGCTTTTAACCTTCTCAACACACTTTTCTTCAATAAGCTTTAAATTCACACTTGGATCCTCTGGCATTATTTTTACAGTTATGATAACCTTTGCCATTCTAAACACCTTCTCAGTTTGGACCTGTGAAACCACATTCAGGACATGTATACTTTATTGCTTTTTTCCTACAGGAGACACACCTAACAATCTCATACTTACCACAGTTTGGGCATAAGAATCTTACAACACCCTTTTCATTTGTAACATCTTTTTTACATGAAGTGCATTGTAACATGATAATCACCTATTTAGTGTGGTTAAGGTTTTCTTTAAAAGCCTTGCGGTTTTAAAAGTAATTTTAAAAATTTATGATTTATTTATCTATTTTTTAGGAATAACAAAAATATATAAATGAATATAACGAACTTTTAACAAGCTTTGTCAAAAGGGGGTGTTTTATGGGTGATCTTGACCTTCCGGAACTTCCTGAAGAACAAAAAAAAGCCGGGTTTTTCTTGTTCAGAAGGAAAAAGAAAGAAGTTGTTAATGAGAAAAATAAGAAAGTGGAGAGTGTTGAAGAGAAAGTTGAGGGAAAAGATGAAATACCTCCTGAAAAGTACTTCACTCTAAGAACTGGTGATAAACTCAAAAGCATAGAGGAGTTAAAATCATATATTAGCTTTATGGACGATGAAACCTTCAATTATCATGTGAATTCTAAGAAAAATGATTTCGCTGATTGGATTGAGAATGTGTTTGGAAAGAAGGATTTAGCTGATGCGTTGAGGAAGGCTAAAACAAAAAAAGAATTCTTGAATGTTTTGTCAGGAAAGCAGAGGATTATTAAAATACCCTTAATAAAGATTGGTAAAAAGGGAAAAATGTCTGAGGAGGAAGAGGAGGAGCTTCTGCCAGAAGTTAAGGAGGAAGAAAAACAAGAAGGAAAACAGGAAAAACAAGAAGTTGTTGTTAAGACAGGTTCTGAGGGTGAGAAGGACTATAAAAGATTAATAAGGGAGTTAAGCAAGAGTAAGGTGATTGCTGAGAAAAAACTTGCTGTAAAGGATAAACAGATAGATTCTCACAAGAAAAGAATTCAAGAACTTGAGAGCTCTCTGGAAAAACACAAGGTTGAACTTGAAAGTCTTAGGAAGGAGTTGGAAGAAACCAAGAAAAAACTCTTTGAGAGAGAACGTATAGTTGATGAGAAACTGTCAGAACTTAACAAAAAAGAAGCTGAGTTAAAGGATAAAGAAAAGATAATACTAAAGAGGTTTGAAGAACTAAAATCAACAAAGGAACTTCTTGATGAAAAAGAAGCTGAAATTGTGAAAAAACTCAACGCTTTGGATGAGGAGCGTCAAATGCTTAATCAAAAGGAAGATGAGATTGTTGAGAGGGTTAAGGAGTTAGAAGTTGAGAAGAATAAAGTTTCAAAACTTGAGCGTAAACTCAATGAGAGAATGAAACAACTATTAAAGCTTGACGCTAAGATTAAAGAGAAGAATGAAGCTTTAAAGAATAGGGAGAAGAAGGTTAAATTGACTGAGAGAGAAGTCGCTAAAAAGTTGAAGAAGATTGAAACTGGTAGGGATATTCTTAAAAAACTTCCAAAGCTTGAGAAGAAGTATAAGAAATTGGTGAGGGAAGTTCCAAAGCTTGAGAAAAAACTAAGTGTTTTAGTTGAGAAACATAAATCAGAAAAGGAGAGTTTGGCTAAGAGAGAAGCTGCTTTGAGTTTGAAAGAGAAGGAATTAAAGGAGCGTGAGGAAAAACTTGAAGAGAAGAAGGAGAGATTATTGAAGATACAATACAGGCTTTTAGAGGAGAAAAACAAGCTTGAAGAGGAACGTTTAAAACTTTATATAAAGGCCGAAAAATCCTCCTATAAGGAAAAACCTGTTTTGAAAGAGGATTTCTCAAAACTCCTAAAACCCTTGCCAGAGATTAAACTTGACACTTCCTCTCTCATAGAGGAAGCGAGAAGAGCGATTTCAGAGAAGGATTTTTCAAGAGCAAACAATATAATAAGAAAACTTGAAGATAGTTATAAGAGGATGCCTGATTCCAGTGAGAAGAAGAACTTTTATTACAAGATATTGGAGTTAAAGACCGATTTGAGACTTGCTATGTTATAAAATTTCAGTGTTGATGTTCTTAACAATATTGTTTTCTATTCGGAGAGTATTATTCAGGAATAGGTTTGTAACATAAACATTTGTTCTCGTGTGGTTGGTTATCTTAGATGTTTTCAAAGCTCCTCCGACAAGACCGATTAATGGTGTGAGTTGGTCTGCTAACAATTCATCAACAACACCCTCTCTTATGTTTTTAACAAGATTCAAAGCTGCTCTTTCACCAACAGTTTCTGCCTTTATGCTTTGCTCTCCAAGAGAATCTGAACCCAAAACAACCCCTTCAGAATCTTCAGAAAAATCATTATCTGAAGAGCCGTAAGCCCATAAACAAATTCCAGATCCTGAGCTTAGAGTGTCTGAGTATTCCACATTTATTGTTGGTTTCACGCCGAGCTTTTCCTTTATTATCATAGCTGCTCTGTTCGCTTGCCTTTCTGCAACCATTCTTTCCCCTAAATTTTTTGAAGCGTGAGACACTCCAAGAATATCATAATTTGATGGTTTTTCAACGAGGAGTAAGGGTTGTTTTTTATTCTTATTATTGGGTTTTACGATTATTTCAACAATTCCTCCTCCTTTTGGATAATAACCTCTCCTAAGCACCTTAACACTAATCTCTGCATACTTTCTTAGATAGTATAAGAATACATTGTTAAAGTATTCTATTGTTGGTGACCATTTAACATCTGTCCCGCCTATGATTCTAAGCTTTGTCTTTTTTAGAAAAGCCATTGGAATTATTAGTGATTGTAAGAGTAGGGTTATAGAAGCTGCTGTTTTCATATCAATTTCTATGTTGCCTCCATTGAATTCTCCTGGGAAAAATTTTATTCTGTCTGAGCCTAAAAAAACACTTTCAGCTTTTGAATTTGACAATCTCATTATCGCCTTTATTGAATGTAAGTGTTGGTTTTTTAATCCTGGGTTTGGCCTGTTTGACCTTATGTTGAATATTTCAAATGGTTTTTTTGTTATTATTGAGAGTGCAAGTGCTGTTCTGAGCATTTGCCCCCCACCCTCAAGATAAGAACCATCTATGCTTATCATTTTAGTCAATCCTATCATACTCTTCTAGTATAATCTTGTCTAAACCTTTCACATTCCTTACTTTATACAATGTTCCAGAGGTTAACTCAACTATTTTCCTTGCTAGTTTTTCCGCTTTCTCGTCCAAGCTTATACCTACTATGGATATTCTTATCCTCTCAGCTGCTGCTGTGGAAGCTGCTTTCAAAGTTTCCTCAGATGGTTTCTGCCCTTTTGTTGGTATCAAATCAGTTATGATTATGAGATGTTTTGAATTCTTTGTTTTTGATAATAATTCAGTTGCTTTCATTATTGTTTGTGCAATATTAGTTTGTTGTTTAGCACGAATCCTAACCAGTTTCTTAATTATCAATTCAAAGTTTTTTGTTAATGGAACTGCTTCAATTACTTTCTCCCTGAAAATGATTAGCCCGATTCTGTTCTTGTCTTGCAGTGTTTTATAAGCTAATGCCACTCCTGCTTTTTTTGCTTGTTCAAGTTTTTCCCCTTTCATAGAACCTGAAGCATCAATAGCATAAATTATATCCAAACTTGCTGTCTTTTTTCTAACAACTGCTTTTAGATCATTCTTCTCAATCTTCGAGTGCTTTCTCCTCAAAGCTGTTCTTACACTTCTCCTTATTGAAATGTTCTTGTAAATATCACCTTTAAAATCTTTGAAATCAACTACAGTTCCAAAATCACTCTTAACCTTGCTCTTGAGATTCCCTTCACTAGAGCTTATTATGTTGTTTAACTCTTCAACAACTAGCAATACAGCTGCTGAGTTGTAACCATCCTTTGTAATATTGTTTTCTTTATCAAGAAGTCCTTCGTCTTTAAGCTCTTCAATTTTCTTCTGAATTTTTTCTCTCAACTTCTCTCTAAATTCAGGTATTTTCATGTTTCTTCTAATATATTTTTCATCGTAACCTGTGAGTCTCCTTATGAAGTTTGTGCCTAACAGTTTCTTTGCGAGTGAATAATTGTTAACTAGATTCTCGAATAATCTGTTTGAATTGAAGAAGATGTTATTATTTATTGAGTCCATAATTAATTTCGCATTTTCAAAGTAACTTTCTTTTTGTTGTTTTAGAAATGGTCCTTCACTCTTTTGAACAGTTAGAAGTTCGTCACTCTTTTCAGGTTGTTTTGGTCTTTGTCTACTGCTATTACTGCTAAAGATACTCACCCTTACCCTGACTCTGTTCTGAGAGATATTTTTCCTCAAATTCCTTAAATTTTTCAATAATGAAGTTTTCTTTCTTTATTGTGAATTTGTAACCTGGTTTTAATCTTATCCTGTGAGCCAATACTGACAAGAGAACTGATTTCACATCGTCTATTCCAACTCTTTTCTTGTGTTTTATCAATGCGTGTGCCTGTGCTCTCTCATAGATTCCTATGGAAGCTCTTACACTTGGCTTCTTTTCAAGTTTTTCATCATTCCTTAAATGTCTTATAAAGTTCAAAACTAGTCTCAAAAGTTTTTCAGGAAAATCAACGAGTTTCTGCCCTTTCAACCTAACTATTTTTATCTCTTCATCAACACTCTTTGGATAAGCCATTCTTATAAAATCAAATCTATCCACAAAAACATCAGATAGTGGTTCTGTACTTTTATCCTCTGGGTTCATTGTTCCTATGAAGATGAAGTTTGTTTCTATCTCAACATCGTAACCTGAGATTGTCGCTTTTCCCTCCTCTAAAACTTGTAGTAGAGCGTTTTGTATCTTTTCAGGGCACCTGTTTATTTCATCGAAGAATAAAATTCCATAATTAGCTTTGAATATTTTTCCAGGAGTAAACGCTTCTATACTTGTTGGTCCATACTTCATCGCTTTAAGCGGGTCTATGTCTCCTATCAAATCTTCTGCTGTTAAGTCCGGGCTTCCTTGAATCCTTACAAATCTTTCTGCACCTTTTACAATTCTTGTTTTTATTTTTTGATTCCTCTGTTTTTTAAGCGTGCATTCTGGACAAACTGGTTTTTTAGGATCGCAATGATAAGGGCATGTGCTTAGCTCTAAATCAGGTAGTATTCTCGCAAGGTTTTTTGCGAGTGTTGTTTTGCCAACCCCAGGAGGTCCTACTATGATTAAGTGTCTTCCAGTTATTAAAGCTGTTTTTAACTGTTCCTTTGTCTCCTCTTGTCCAACAATATCAGAAAATTCTTCCCTTATTATTTTCTCTCTCATCCCAAAATTATCAATTATGTTTGTCATTTTACAAATTCCTTTGATTGCTTGAATTCCTCCTATACTGCTTTATTATTCTGTTTATAAAGTTTGTCTTTTTCTTCACCCTTTCAAAATCGGGTCTTTTTATCAGTGCGAAGTTCTCTGTTTTTTCATAAGGGATTTTGTTTATATCGAGGAATGTAAAGTTGAGTTTCTCAATCGTCTTCTCTGTCGGCTTTTGTTCATAAAACACAAATGTAACCTTGTTTTGAAGTTCTTTGATAACAGATTGACTATACTCATTTGGATTATTAACTAAGATTACATCTCCAACTTCTACGCCAAAAAGCCTTTTTTTATTTTCAAACTCTTTCTTCAACAGCGTGTTAAACCTCTTTAATACTATGCCAGAATTCGCCTTTGATAAAATTCTATTAAGAATTCTAATTTCCTCTTCTTTGTTGATTAATTTTTCTCTTAGCTTATTAAGTTCCTCACTTAACTCTTCTTTTTCATCAACAAGTTCCTTATAGTTGAGGTTTGGATGTTCCAAGTGAAGTTTATCTATCCTCTTTAACAGCTCATTGTTGAACTTTGTTATCATCTTGAGTTTTGCTAAAAGTCTGTTCTTACTTTGCCTTAGAATTTTGTTTTCAGCGAGTAATTGTTCATACTTCTTGCTCAACCTGTTTGTTGCAGTATTAACCGTCTTTTTATTATTACCATTTATCTTCAAAACACTCTTATCAATGTTGTTGTAAATTTTTTTCTTACTTTGATCATTATTGCTTTCCTTAATCATCATAAAAGCTTCTTTTACACTCCTACCTGACAAAACCAATCTTGTCATTTCACTTTTAAGAGCTGAATTAAGACTTTCTTCTTTGTTTTCTAGAAATAGGTCTATCTTTCTCAGAAGTGGTTTTAGGGTTTTAAAAGCGTAGTTCAAAGCTGCTATTGCATCTCTCTCATGACTATTCTTGAATTTAAAACCTCTACTGAGTCTTTTCTTATCATCTTCGTTGAGGTTTTCTTTTGGTACGATTAGTTTTGAACCTGTTTTTGAAGCGAACTTCTCCACAAGCACTGGACATGGTTTTTTATCAGAACCGACTGCGACTACAAAGCCATGATTAAAGATTTTTCTTATTAGTTCGTTAAGACCGAGTTCCCTCTCAGAATTGAAATAAACTCTAAGTGTTCTGAGGTTCATAATTGCGTACGCTGTTGTTGTTCCAGGGTCTATTCCTACAATAATGTTGTCTATTTGCATTGAATCATGTTATAGCGTATTTAGTTAAATAATTTTCTTTAGTTTGAAAAGCCTTTGATTGCGAGTTATCAAGAAATTATTTTTTTAATTACCGTAGAATAAAAAAAGAAAAAAATGAAATTCCTCTATTGTGGAATTCCAAGTAAGGATAGCCTATAACTTAGAAAATAGAACATTAATATATTTTTTACTCTTTATTGAACCATTCGTTTTCCAAAAAACAGGTTTATTTCGCCTTTTTATAGTTCCAAATTGTTCAATAATGCTTATTTTAGGGAAATTATATTTCTTTTTCCTTTTTTAATCTTTTTGATTATTCTTCTCTCCTCTAATTCCTTAATTATCCTGCTAAGGTTGGATTTTGACATTCCTGTAATCACCCTTAGAGTTCCTTGTTCACAGACACCTCCTCTCTTCTTTAACACATTAATTATTTGTTCTTCATCCTCCTTTAAATGCGATGTTACCTTGTCAACCTTCCTTATGATAATTGGGTGTTTTTTCTTAGAATAAAGATAGAGAGATACAACCAAGGAAACCAATGAGATTATCAAAAGATAAATCAAGAATGGCACTCTCTTCTTTATTAACAAGACTAACTGGAATGTTTCACCAGCTTTAACACTGTCTAAATGCCAAATGAATATGAGATTCTGACCATCACTCTCAACTCTATCTGGTCTTGGATAAATAGAAGCTGTTTCAAAATCCTCCCCGCGGAATGGTTTTTCAAGTAGGTACTCTTGAGAGAGTATTACTCTGGATTCGAATGTTGTGCAGTTGTATGGAATCTTTACTGTGGTTATGAAGAGTTTATCCTTCAGAAGTTCTCTTGATACATAAGATAGTTCGAGTTCCTTTATTGTTTTCTTTATCTTAATCTTCTTTGCGCTTTCATCAATAAAACTCACTTTGCCACTTAGATTGTCCAAAAATATTTTAATGTTGTATGAGTCATCAGGTAGGTCTAACACTAGGTTTATATTCTCAACATTTTGAAAAACGAGTTTGAAATCAACAAAAACCCTGCTATTCTGTATTTTAAAAGTGTAGTGGGCTGTTTCTAAACTTTGTGCACTAACCATGTCAGTAGTAAAGAAGAGAACTAGGAACATTAAAGCAAAGAGTGTTGGGAAGTATTTTTTTTTCATTTTGTCTTGTAATATGCTCTTGTTGTTAATAAATTTTTTGAATTACAAGCAAGAATTAAATTATAACTTAAATTATAATAAGCATATAATAATTAAGCTAAATTTCAACAATCATAAAAACTCCTGGGTTTATGACTGTTGTTTTTCTTATCCTATCAACAACTCCTGCTGTTTCATGCAAGTGACCTGATATTGATAGTAAGACATTATTTTTTACAATGAATTTTCTTATATCCTTATTTCCAACATGAGCTCCATTAATAAAATCCGCTTTGGTGCCATAAGGTGGTGCATGTGTTATTAAAACAATAGGAAGTCCCTTGTGTTTTTTAATAATCTTCTTGAAGTTTGATGTTGTTTTAACAAACTCTGGGTCCCTCATTGAAAAACCTCCTGTCCCATATCCTAAAAAGAGAACTCCCTTGAACACATAGTGTTTCTTATGAAGATAAATCAAATTATTGAATTCTTTACAAGCTTTCTTTAGCGATTCCGGGGTTTCATGATTACCTGGTATTATTAAAACCTTTTTCTTCGAGGTGTTCAACTTTTTCAATAGTGATTTCATATTGTGTTCGAAGTTTGTTAAATCACCTGCACAAACAACGAGATCAACATACTTAGACATGTACACAATATTTTCCAAAGTCCTTTTATCACCGTGAACATCAACACAACAGAGTAGTTTCATATTTTGTGGTGTCACTAACTATTATTTAAATTTAATGAAATGAAGAACAAAATAAAAATTAAGAAAAAGGGTTTAAAATGCTTTTTTCTTGTAAATCATATAAGACAACAACAATAAGATAATCACTAGTATTAACAATAGCAACAACATGAGTTTATTCTTCTGCTGAGTTGCTGGTGTTTGTGTTGGTTTTTGTGTTTTCTGTGGTGTTGGAGTAGGAGTTGGAGTAGCAGTTGGTGTCTCCTCAGGAGTTGGTGTTGGCGTAGGAGTTGGGGTAGGTGTAGGTGTCTCCTCAGGAGTTGGAGTAGGAGTTGTTTTTTGTGATATTGCAAAGTAACTTAGGCTTGGAGTTTCTGCTTCATAGTAAACATATGTGGAGTCTTCATCAATAATTGTTGTTGGTAACTCATCCCAACTCTCACCATTGAAGTGGTTCAAGACAATGTCGTTCTTTGAAACACCATTACTGTTCAACCAACTCTTAGCAACCTTAAACCTTATTTTTACACTGCTCAAATCATCATTTGTTATGTGTGTTTTATCTATTCTTATATAACCATAAACCTTTCCTCCTAATTCTGGAGTTGTTGATGGTTTCGAATCCAGTTTCACTATCTTTAACATCGCGTTCGACAATGCCTTCTTAACTGTTATAATAAGATGTGTTACATATAACTTATCATTGTGTGTTGTGAATGTCTTTGTTGAACCCGCTTCAACAGTTGCCCAAGCGTATGACTCTGATGGGAGCACTGTTCCTGTTCCACCTGATGAACCACCACCGCTTGGTCTATTACTAACAGTATATGTTAATGATGCAGTTGCAGTGTTTCCTGCTGAGTCTGTTGCGGTGCAGGTTGTTGTGAATGTTCCGGCTGTTGATGTGCTTGGATGTAATGTGTAAGTTGGTGTTAATGTTCCATCATGAGAGTCTGTTGCAGTACAAGTTGCAGTTATTGTGTCACCAACATAAACTGATGTTGAGCTTAGGGAGAATGTTATCACAGGGTCTTCTGTATCTAATGTGAAGTTTATGAGTTTTGTTGCACTATTGCCACTTGTATCACCATAGTCATAAGCAGTTATTACTATAGTGTGTGTTCCATCACTCAATGTTGGGTTCAAGCTGCAACTGTAAAGCTCTGATCCTGGTGTTGATGGATTACAGGTTATGTTTTGAACAGATGAATTATAGTAATAAGTTGTTCCGTTCAAAACAAGGATAACCTTACTTACTTCTGTCTTTGTACCATTGACTGTGAATGTTATGAGTTTACTGTTTGTTAATGAGTTATTAGTTGGTTGTGTAACATTTATTATTGGTGTAACATTGTCTGTTATGTTGTAACCTGAGAATCCATTAACTCTAAAACTCAAGTTGCCAACTGAAATGTTGATTAGGTTTCCACTATTGTTGTAAAGCATTACACCACTAGACCAACTCAATATTGTAATGTCTGATTGTTTTGAAGCATTATCTGCCACTATACTTGGTAATGATGCAAATGGAAGATTATAAACTGTTATCGTTGTGTTTGTGTTGATTTCTTGGAATGCTGTAACATTTACATATACTCTACTATCACCAAATTGTCTTGGTGGTGTTATGTTAAAGAGCAATGCGTTCCCAAGGTTTTTCAATTTTTGAGCAGTACTCTTGTCTGAGAAGTTTAGTATTCCAAAATTCATTGTTATTGCTCTTCTCCAACCAGCTGATAAGCCATCACAACTTCCCTGTCTTTCAATATCTATTGTAAAGTTGATGGCGTTGAAGTTTAGTTCTTTTGAAAAGTTCGTTTCTAGAGAAGCTGCTCTCTCACAATTAGGATCCCTTAATGGTGGAGTTGTCATATTGTATAATACTATGACTGTTCCATTAACATTTGTATTGTTAGCTAGGTCACGAGCAATAACAGTTATATTGAATTCTGTGAAGTCACTTGTCAGTGCTTCTGAACTCACATTACAAGTTGCGTTGTAAAGGTGTGATGTTGCATTGTAATCCATATCTATTAATCCACAACTTAATCCTGAAAAGTTAGCTTGGACAGATTGTAAACCATTTGAATCAGTGGCGTTCACTAACAAGTGCACTATGCTATTTGGTGGGTATGCTGAGTAGAAGAAATCTGGTTCCTGCACCCCTAAGACAATCAATGTTGGTGGTTGTGTATCCTTCCTTAGTATCCTCTCATCACTCTGTTTTGTGTTCCCTGCAATATCAGTACAATTGATGTACCAAGAGTAAGTTCCATCCGATAAACTACTTAGGTTAAGGAGTATTGTCATGTTGGTATTATTAACAGTTAATTGTGATGATGTTAATGAATCTATGAATAAACTACAGTTTGCACCTGGACTAAATGTATCCACAAAGCTATAATTAAACGGCATGTTCTCTATAAGTGCTGTTGGAGCCCAAGTATCATTTTCTGGATACAACAGATTTATAATTGTTGGAGGTGTCTTATCAATTATTACTGAAGAACTGTCTGTAGTTGTTGTAACAGTATTTCCTGGGTTTCCAGCAGTATCAATGAATGTTATATTGAATAAAACAAATCCTTCTGCAGTTGATGATTGAACTGTATAAGCTGCAGTCCAATTCTGCCTGTTCCCACTAACATTAGTAACTGTTGCAGGATTACCCTGTATGAAGACTACTGGAGTGTCTTGTAAGTCCTCACTGGATTCAAAGTGGATTGTGATTGTGTCCCCGAGTTTTGCGAATGAGTTATTGTTAGCGTTGTTGGAGTAGATGGTTACTGTTGTTAGTGTTGGTAGTGTTTTATCAACACTGACTGTTTGGTTTGTTTGATTAGTGTTTCCAGCGTAATCGCGAACTATTAACTGTACTGTGTAGTTACCATCAGCCAAACCTGTTGTATTCCAAGCGTAGAGCAAAGAGTTTGTTTTATTAGTATCATTAGTGTATGTATCCACTGTATCAAAGCTGGAATTCAAGATATTGACAGTGTAATTAGCAAATGAAAAAGTATCCTCTGCAGTTCCATTAACATCAACAATACTCATCAATGAGTTTATTATTGTTGGTAGTGGATTCAACATTGCTATTGGGTATATTAAATCAACAGAGAAGTATGTTGTGTTCACAGCAGGTAGATTAACATTATCATAACAAGTTACATTAATTGAGTAGCCCTGAGCTGATAATGATGGTCTTGCAAATGTTCCATTCGCCTGTCCACTATTCCCAGAATCATTGTCCATTGTTTGATTAAGCAAGTAAACTGTACCATTAGGATAATAAACTGTGTAAGTACAGTTTTTAACTCCTGAATAAGTGTCTGTAAAGTTCACTACAAGATTAATGTTTGTTATAGAGTTTCCATAAGGTGGTTGTGGTTGTGTTTCTAAGTATGTTATAACAGGGTTAGTAGGATCAAGTCTTATTGTTCTTGAATTAACTGCTTCTGTGTTCCCTACTGTATCGTTTGAGAAATACCTAACATAAGAGGTTCCAGATGTTGAAACTTGAAAACTTCCTGTGTAAACTGTGTTTGGAGTGCAAGTATCACTACTATCAGTACAGTATAATATGGTGTCACAACCAGACCCTGAGTCAGAACAAGTCAAATTGATATCAACATAAAAGCATGAGCTCCAAACTCCAAATTGGTAATTATTGCTGTTACAATCAACAGCAGAAGCAGTGGTTGTTGGAGCTGTTGTGTCTATGGTTATGTTTCTTGTTGTTGTGTGACCTGTGTTATTAGCTACATCAGTACATGTTACATTATAATAGTACAAATTGTCAGATTGGTCTGTAAGATTAATATACCAAACAGTAGCGTTTTGTTGTAACATAGTATAAACTGTTGAGTTCCAATCAATTGTACAATTTGTTGCGTTCTCAGATACTGTTACATTTATTAGACTCCAATTCCTACTAACAACAGCACCTGGAGCTTCACTATTAGCTGAATAGGAAACAGTTGGTGCAGTGGTATCAATTTTTATTGTTACACTATTGTTAGTCTCAATATTGTTAACATTATCTTTTGAATAAAATCTCACATAGTGTGTGCCATCACCACTTATTTGGATAACTCCAGAATAAACCGTTGTTGGATTGCAGGTATTAGTGGTATCATTACAGTAGTATGTTTGTGAACAACCGCTCTCAGAGTCACTGCAACTCAAAGTCACATTTACATATGAACTTGAGGTCCAAGAACCAAAAGAGTAACTACTGGAATCATCCTCAACTCCAGAAGCTGAAGTTGTTGGAGATTGCACATCCAAAACTACTGTAAAGGTTGTTGAGTTAGAATTAAGAACATTGTCATAACAATAAACAGTTGATGTTGAGTTATAACTATCTAATGTAGTCCAGGAGTACGTCCAATTGTATGGTCCTGGACTTGAAACACCACCTCCAGAACTAACAGTATCTGGGAAGGTTACATTGTTTATTCCAGATCCTGAATCAGAGGTTGAAATGTTAACAGTGAAGTTTCCAGAGCTTGCATTGTTATAGTAGATGGTTGTTCCAGAAACAAACGCGTAATCAGAATTTTCAGTGATGGATTGTAAACTACATGAAGGAGCAGTGGTATCAACTTTCACAGTCCAATTCTCAGGGGCCCAGTATTCTTCTGAATTATTATTATAACACCTAACATTCCAAATCCAAATACCAGAACTTATACTATATGTGAATGTATTGTTAGTATTATTGGAAATTGTAGTGTCATTCATGACAAAACTTGGCCAACCTGACTCGTTGGTTACAAGGGAACAATTAGTGATATTATAAGAATCATTGCTTACTGGTTTATAAGTGAAGTTTATAAGGGTGTAGTTTAACCATGTGTTATTGTCTGGTTTGTAGAGTGTAATGTTGATGTAAGCACTAACATTTAATGCTGCTGTGCTAAGAAACAATAACGCGATTGTTGCAAGAAGTATTTGTTTCGTGTTTAAGAACATATAACCACCCCTTTTCATTGGGTAATTGAGTTTTGAATCATTTAAAAAGATTTGTTTAAATTTTAAAGTAAAAAATCAGATTAAAGATTTGTTTTTTTATTCAAAAAAAGAACAAGAAAGTACTAAAAAAAGAAGTTATGTGGCTTCTTCTTATAGAGTGTCATTAAAAAATAACAAGTATATGTTCTCATACTGTCTCAATACAGTCTCAGTTTTCCAAAGGAAATTAAGGGGTGTCTTGTATAAAATCCTTATCTATCGTCGATAAAACACCTGTAGATGTGGTTCCATAGGAAATAAAGGTGTCTCAATTGTGTCTCAATACTGTTTTAGGTATTAGAAAGATTTTTAAATTCTTAAACAAACACCTCTCTTGAGCTGTATGAAAGACATTGAAAAAGAACTCGAGGAATTGAAGAAAGCTTATTCTGAGCTTAAAACAGAAATATTGAACATGCAGAAAAATCTCATAAAACAAGCTGTAAAAGAAGCGATGGAAGAACTGAAGAAGGAAGAATCACCTCTAAAAAAGGAAATTCTGAGAGGTTTGAGGAAGAGAAGAAAGAACATTATTAAGAAGAAGATTCTTGACTTAATAAGAGAGGATGGTGTTGAGTTATCAGAGCTTAGGTACTTAATTGTTGAACAACTTTCCTATTGCTCAAAAGCATCATTTTACAGATATGTTGAAGAGCTTAAAGAAGCGGGTCTTTTATTCATAACCACAATTGATAATAAGAACATAGTGTTGAAAAGCTTAAAGAGGGTTCGAAAACAGAATTAGTTAAGATGTTTTATTAAGTTCTAAAACAATCAACTTCTTAATGTTATTAACATCCTCAACGATAAGATCAACTCGCTTACCATCCGGGCTTTTAACCTTGTGCTGCCCCTCTGCAATGATGTTTTGAGCGTGCAGCTTAATATCAAGTAATAATTTTATAAGCCTGTTCTCTAAAGCTCCAGAATTCCTGCTTAACCTAGCAATTGACTCATCACAAATAAGAATAATTTGAGAAGCGTGCTCAGCGTTCTTATTCTTAACAAGATTATTGGCTAACCTTGATAACTCTAATGAATCCCTAATAAACTTTTTATCAAGCATTGTTTCACCTTCTGACTTTTTGTTTTGTTGTTAAGTCTATTCTGGATTAAGACAGAGTTTAAAAAGATTACTAAAAAGTTTTTTATAGAATGAATCAGCAATGAATAATAGTTAATGAGAATCGCAACAATCTCCTTTGGAAAGAGAAAGTTAAAAGCAATTATTTGTAAAGACCCAATAAGAAAGTTTATTGGTTTGATGTTCTCAAGGAGGAAGAATGTGTTGTTCAGCTTTGATAAAGAATGTGTTGTGAGCTTACACATGTTTTTCGTTTTTTACAGTATAGGTGTTTTATTCATAAATAGTAGAAATGTGGTTGTTGAAAAGGTTCTTTTAAGACCGTTCACAGTTTACACTCCAAAAAGCAAAGCAAAGTATGTTTTAGAAATTGGTGAGAAAAAATCTTTAAACTTGTTTCGTAGAGTTAATATTGGTCAGAGAATTGAGCTTAAGGGTTTATAGTTCTTTAATTTCTTCCAATACTTCATCAATAGTTTTTCTACGATTTAC
>CAZNLC010000004.1:0-14837 GCA_964573865.1 uncultured Methanosarcinales archaeon
AGAATATCTCTCACTAATTTTGAATCACTCATTTTCTTCTTTAATTTATTTTTTTATTAAAAATTTTCTTTTTATTTTTTTATCACTGGCATTTCCTTCCAACTGTTATTGAAGAAGTTTTCGAGCGTTTTAGCGAAGAATGGACTGTTAATCCATATACCAACATCATATGTTGGGTGTACTTTTTTATCATCCATCAACATAAATATAACTTCTTTTCCATCAACAATTACAAATCTAGAGTTTATTTTTGATTTTCTTATTTCAGCAACATCCTTAACATCCTTAACACTTTCTAAATCCTCTTTTGTGATTGGAGCAGCGACTTTTATCTTTACATTATTATTTTTTAACTTTTTCAGTGTGTTTTTTAAGTATTCAAGTTTTCTAACAAAGCCACTACTTGTGGTGTGAATTATAACACTATTCTCAGCGTTTTTCAAGCTTGTTTCTATGTGGTTATAAATATTGCTTCTCCCCTTTATAGCCCCTGATAGTTCAGTCACATCAACGAGGTCGATTCCTTTTTGGTAGAGTAATTTTAGTTCCTCAAGCATCTTACTCTCTTTGAATTTCTCAAGCATTTCTGTTTTTTCCTTTGTTTCTTTTAGTATTCTCTTTCTTACCCTCTCGAGAACCTCTTCTGGAGGAACAGCTAGGTATTTTATTGGTTTTCCAATCTTCATTATTATAAAACCTTTCTTTTCCAAACTTTCCAGAACATCGTATGTTCTTGATCTTGGAACATTTGCAATATCACTAAGCTCTCCTGCTGTTGAAACCCCTCTTGAAAGCAGAGCAGTCCACAATTTTGCTTCGTAACTGTTTAACCCGAACTCTTTAAGTTTGTTTAAAAACTCATTTTGAACTATCAACATGATCGCCTCCATCGTATTTTGTGGATAGTCTATCACCACATAAATTGACTATTGTTGAGTGAGTAAACAAAACCAGTATTTAAATCTTTTGGTTTTTTGTTATTTAAAAGTAATAAAAAATCAAAAGCATGTTTTTGAGTTTAGAAAAGCTTAAAAAAGCCAATGTCTAATGAACTTTTATGGTAGGGGGTCTTGAGGTTATTGTTGGTGGTAAATGTTCTGGTAAAACAGCTCGATTGAATGAGATTTTTACAAGGTATGAAAAAACAAGAGGTAAAAATTTATTGTATGTTGTTCATGAGAAGACATTTGAAGAGAGTGATGAAAAAACAAGAGAGAGTTATAAAAATAATAATGTTAAAGTGATTAGCACTGTTGAAGATTTGTATTTTATTCTTTCAAGAGCTGTTAAAGGGGAAAAAGCAATATTTGTGGATGGTGCTGAACAATTTTTTGAAGATGACCTTGTTCTCTTACTGAACACACTAGCAAACCTTGGGAATAATGTCTTTGCAGCAGGAACTCCTATGATTCCAGGTAAGGATCTCCCTTATCCAATAATACCTGCTTTGTTAGCAACAGCAGATGATGTAACTATCTTGAACAATAGAGAAGGTAAAATTAAGAGTAGGGGTTCACTAAATATTATTACAGGGTGTATGTTTGCTGGTAAAAGCACAAAACTTCAACAAATCCTCTATTCTAATAAGGAGAAAGCCATTGGTTTTAAGAAGGGTATTGATGATGAACGCTTACCAGATAGTAAGAAGAGAACAATAACAAGTCAGAATGTGAAGAATCCGTTTTATTTTCCGTCTCACAACATTTATTCAGAGGATGAAATACTTAAGATTTTGGAGGAGCAATCTAAGTCCAAGAACTATTCTATAATTGGTATTGATGAAGCTAACTTCTTAATGGATTTAATTGAAGAGGATGTTACAGGGGATGTTTTGACCCTTTTTAATGAGCAGAATAAGCTTATTAAATCTAAAATAAAAAGAGTTGGCAATTACAGAGTTGAGTATAAAAGAGAAAGAATTTCAAAAGTGGTTTTTAGAAGATCAAGACTCTCTACTATAGTGGAGGAGCTTGTTAAAAAAGGTTTTAATGTTTTTGTTTCTGGTTTGGACACTGACTACAGAGCAGAACCTTGGCCTTGGACTGATTTGTTCTGTAAAGCTGACAAAATTGAAAAGTTAAAGGCACTTTGCGATTTTGAAGGTTGTGGTAAAAAAGCTGTTAGGACGATGAGGTTGGAGGTTGTTGGCAATCTCTTCTTGTATACTTCTTACAAAGGGGAAACTGTTGTTGTTGGAACTGACCATAAATTAGCTCATAATTTTGTTTATGAGGCTGTTTGTAGGGAGCACCATAAGGTTTTGGACATTCCAGAAGAAAAGGATCCAAGGGTTAAATTCCCAGCTTTATTCAATGATTGAATCCCAATAATTTTCGAAACCTTTTTATATTCTTAAACTCATTTTTTGTTTTAAAGAAGAGGTGATACTATGGCGGATGTTTTACCCTTAGAACAGGTTATGTTAGCAATAATTGTTGCAGTACTTGGAGCGATTGTTTATAGTTTAAGGGTTTTGGCAGTTATGGAGAAGAGAATTGCAAGGATGGATTACAATATTGAAAGGCTTGTTCTTAGATTGTTGAAGGAGGAGATTGTTGTTGAGCACGAGTTAAGCACAAAATTAGGCGTCAAGAAGAAGAAAAAGAAGAAGGTTAGGAAGAGGAGATAATTTTTTATTTTAAAATGTCAATTCAAAGATTAGTTTCTGATATTAAAAGGCTCAAGATTCAAGGTGCCGAGAGTATAGCCTTAGAATCTGCTAAGGCACTTAAAGAGCTTATAAAACACTCAAGAGCAAAGACACTTCCCCTCTTTTATTCTGAGCTATTGAGCGCGAGGAAGAAAATACTCTCAGCTAGACCTACAGAACCTTGTCTTAGGAACACACTTGATTTCATATTTTACAATGTTTTAGAGGATGATTTTGTTGAACTTGTGAAGAATTTTTTGGAAAGAATTGATAGTGCTATAAAACACCTGGAAGAATCAAAGGAAAAGATTGCTGGTATTGTCGCTAAAAAAATACCTAATAATTCTGTGGTTTTTACTCATTGTCATTCAAGCACTGTTGTACACGCTCTTATTCACGCGAAGAAGCAGGGTAAAAGATTTGTAGTTTACAACACTGAGACTAGACCTCTGTTTCAAGGTAGAATAACTGCTAAAGAGCTTTCGTCAGCTGGAATAAAAGTTGTTCACTTTGTTGATTCAGGAGCAAGAATTGCTTTGAAAAAAGCAGATATTATGCTCATTGGTTGTGACGCAATAAGTGCTGAGGGTAAGGTAATAAATAAGATTGGTTCTGAAATGTTTGCAGAGATAGCTCATAACTTGGATGTTCCTGTTTATGTTTGTTCTGACTCATGGAAGCTTGATGCTAAAAGCATTTTTGGTTATGAGACAGTTATAGAAAAGAGGTTGGAATCTGAGGTTTGGAAGAATCATCCTAAAAATGTTATTATAAACAATCTCGCTTTTGAAAGGGTTAGCCCATCACTCATTGCAGGTATTATCTCAGAATTGGGTATTTACAGACCAAGTGTTTTTGTTAGGGAGGTTAAAGAAACCTATCCCTTCATGTTTAAAAAAGCTCAGAATTTTTGATTAAAAATGGAAAATTATTTATTAAGTTTGTAACCACTTATTTTTTATGTTGAGAAAAGCTAAGGGTTTAAATGCGGAGCGTTCTATAGTGAGAAATTTTTGGGAGGCTGGTTGGGCAGCTGTTAGAGTTGCAGGTTCTGGCGCTACAAAATTTCCAAATCCTGATGTTATTGCTGCAAAGCAAGGTAGAAAACTTGCTATAGAGTGTAAAACAACAAAGGACACTAAGAAGTATCTTTCAAAACAAGATGTTGTTCAGTTAAAAACATTTGCTTCAAAGTTTGGTGCTGAACCTTGGATTGGCATAAAGTTTAATACTCTTGATTGGTATTTTATTAGCTTGGACGATCTTGAAAGGACAAAAAGTGGTTTTGTTGTTTCAATAAAGTTAGCTAAGGACAAGGGTTTGTTGTTTGAGGAGTTAATAAGGTGATGGAATGAATAAATATGAAAAAAGAGTAATAGTAGATTTTTTTGGAGAGGATGTTTATAATTTAGTAAGAAAGCTTGGTTTTGATAGGTTGGTTTCAGAATACAAGCTTGCTGACCAATTGAACCTTGATATAAACACAACTAGAAACTTACTTTACAAACTTTTAAAGTACAATCTTGTGAGTTTTAAGAAGGAGAAGGATAAATTGAAGGGTTGGTATATTTACCATTGGCAGTTGGATAAAAACAAATTTTATTCTTTTATCATAAAGAGTTTGGAGAGGAAGGTTTCAACTCTACAAACTCAAATCTCTAAGGAAGAGTCACAAACATATTTTATATGCGAGAATAAATGTGTGAGATTAACCTTTGACCAAGCCCTCAATTTCAATTTTAAGTGTCCTGAGTGTGGGAGTTTATTAAAAGAAGATAATGGTAAAGGGAGAATTCAGAAGTTAAAGCAGGAGATCGAAGATTTAAACCTTATCATTCAGGAGTTGAAGACAAAATTCAGTTTGTTTAAGAAAGAACAAGTTGTTAAAAAAGGGAAGAAAACTAACAAGAGGTTAAGAGTTAGATCTAAACAAGTTAAAAAATCCAGTTCGAGAAAGGAAAGAAGTAAAAAGAAAGCTAAGTCAACAAAGTCAAAAACCACTAAAACTTCACATTCAAAATACACAAATAAAAAGGGAAGTAAGAAGAGGAATGTTAAGAGGAAAAGGTGAGTTTAATAGAAAAACACATTGAGTTACTTAAATTCAATCTTTGAACAAAAAGTTTTAAAAACATTCTCAACTTTTAGTTTATTATGACAGAAAAGTTTTTACCATTGTCCGCTATGGAAAAAATAATGAAGAGGGTTGGAGCAACTCGCGTTTCTGACAAATCAAAAGTCGCTCTTAAGAGGGTTTTAGAAGATATTGCTGATTCTATATCAAGAATGGCAATTGATTTTGCAAGACACGCAGGTAGGAAGACTGTCAAAGCTGAGGATGTAAAATTAGCTATTAAACAGTTTGAGAATAAATTTTAGAATTTTTAAGAATTGTTTGTAGGATTTTTTATAATTTTAGTTTCATAAAATCATAAGCACACACAACATTGTTAAAGTAGTTTTTTGCTTCTTTCTCTATCTCCCCAATTCCTTTATAACGCTGACTGAAATGGGTTAACACTAGTTTTTTAACATTCGCTCTTGTTGCAATATAAGCTGCGTCTTGGACAGTTAAGTGAGAGTATTCAATAGCTTTTTCTTTTAAGTCGCTTTTAAAGGTCGCTTCTGAAATCAGCAAATCAGCATTTTCAGCTATTCTTAAACAATTGTCTGTTAGTCCTGTATCTGTTATAAAACCTATAATCTTACCTTTTTGTATGTAACTTACATCTTCAGGTTTTATCATCCTATTGTTAACTCTTATTTTTTCCCCACTCTGTAGTTTTCCAACAAGAGGTCCTTCTGGAATCTTGTATTTTTTTAAGAGGTTTTTGTTTATCCTCCTCTTATCCTTTTCAACAAATCTGAATCCAATACAAGGAATTTTATGCTTTAGATTGTAAGCTTCCAAAATGAAATCATCATTTTCAAAGAATTTTCCGTCCTTCACTATCTCCACCACTTTTAAGCTGATATCGCCTGCAAAGGAGAACGCTTTAAACATGTATTCTATCCTTTTTTTTGTTCCTTCAGGTCCATAGATTGTTAGTTCATTCTGATAATTGCTGGCTGCCAGTGTTTGCAGTAGCCCTGGTAGTCCTAAAACATGGTCTCCGTGCCAGTGTGTTATTAAAACCCTTGTTATCTTTGTTGGTTTTTCACCTATAATTCTCATTTGTCTTTGTGTTCCCTCTCCACAATCAATAAGTATGTTTTCCTTTTTGTATTTTAAAAGCAACGCTGAGTGGTTCCTATCCTTTGTTGGAACCATGGAACTCGTTCCCAAAAAAACAATCTTTATCATAATACCACTAAATCACTTGGATTATTTATAATTATTTGTATTTGTTTGTTTTTATTTAATTTTTTATCAATTTGTGTTTAGTTAAATTTTTAAATAATCCTTGTTTCTCCCATGATATGGTTCGGGGAAAATCTAAAGAGCAGGATAAGAGTGAGAGGAAGAGTGTTCAAAAGGCGAAGAAGAAGGTTAAGGCTTTGCTGGTGAGAGAGCGTGTTATAACTGAAAATTCTGATGAGGCGAGGCTTCTTAACACACAAAGTGTCTTTGGTTCTTTGCTCGATGATGGACGGGTTCAGCTTTCACTTTTAGAGGCTTTTTATTTAATGTCAAAAAACAAACTGGAAATCTTTGACTATAGGAATAAGTTGGTTTCTCAAGACCAATTTTTGAAGAGGGTTAAACGTGTTGAACCTAACTTTTGGGTTAGGTATTGTGTTTACAAGGATATTAGGGATAGGGGTTATATAATAAAAACTGCTTTGAAGTTTGGAGCTGATTTTAGAGTTTATGAAAGAGGTGTTAAGCCTGGTGAGAGTCACGCTAAGTGGATTGTTTATCCAGTTCACGAAGCTGAGAATTTAACTTGGTATGAATTTGCAGCTAAGAATAGAGTTGCTCATTCAACAAAGAAAAAACTTCTTATTGGTATTGTGGATGATGAAGGAGATGTTACTTATTATGAAATAAGGTGGATTAGACCATAATAAAAACAATTATAAAGGTAAACTGTAAAACAATTCTTATGGTTAATGAAAAAGAACTCCTAGATTTTGTGAGGATTAAAGGACCTGTTATACCTTCAGATGTTGCTAAAAAGTTTAATCTTTCAATACTTATTGCTTCTGCTATTCTTTCAGAGATGGTTAGTAGGGGTGTTTTGAAGATTTCATCGCTTAAAGTTGGTAACTCACCTGTTTATTATTTGGAAAGTCAAAGGGAGAAACTCCAGTATTTTGCTTCAAAACTAAACGAGAAGGATAGGTTCACTTATGAAATGTTAAAGAAAAAACTTGTTTTGGAAGATTCAAAATTAGACCCTTTAACAAGGGTTTCATTGAGGAAGATTAAGGATTTTGCAAAGCCATTCTTTATCAAGGAATCTAATAAAGAACATCTGTTTTGGAGATGGTATCTTTTAGATGAGGATTCTGCGAGAAAGAGAGCTCTTGAATTGTTGAAACACAAGGAACATATGAAAGAGAAGAATGTAAAGGTTGAGGTTAGTGAGGGTGTTAAGCAAGAGTCACCTGAAAAAACTTTAAGAACTACAGAGGCAAGTGTTGAGAAGCAAGAATCTTTAAAACCTGTTATTTTAGAAACTAAGAATTTAAGGTTTGACAAAGCACCTGAAAAGGACTTCTTCAAATCTGTTAAAAACTTTTTTGACAAGAACAATATAAAGGTTTTAAGTCAGGAAATAATTAGGAAAAACAGAGAGTTTGATTTTGTTGTTGAGATGAAAACTCCAGTCGGCATGTTAAAGTATTATTGTAAGGTTCTTAAGAAGAAGAGAGTTAACGAAGCTGATTTAAGTAAGGTTTTTGTTCAAGCCCAATCAAAAAAACTCCCTGCTATATTCTTAATCACTGGAAAACTTACAAAAAAAGCAAAGTTATTTTTAAATAAGGAGCTGTCAAACATAATTGTAAAGGAAATTTAGGAGTGTAAAGATGGGAGTGAAGCTTACAGAACTCCTGATAAAGCATGAAATTAAGATTGAGGACTTGAGTTTTAAAATCATCGCTATAGACGCGTCACTTTTCTTGTACCAATTTTTAACAACAATAAGACAGTACGATGGAACACCATTTACTGATTCTCAAGGTAGGATAACAAGTCATTTGATTGGTTTGTTTAACAGAACTGTTAATCTCCTACGCAAATCTATAAAGCCTGTTTTTGTTTTTGACGGCAAACCCCCTGAGTTAAAACACTTAACTCAAAAGCAGAGAGCCATTGCAAAAGAGAAGGCTCTTGAACTCTATTCCAAAGCTGTTGAGAAGGGATTTATTGAAGAAGCTAAGAAGTACGCTTCAAGAATCTCAAAGTTAACTCCGGAAATGATTGAGGAATCAAAGAAATTAATTTCCGCTCTTGGAATTCCTTATGTTGAAGCTCCAAGTGAGGGCGAGGCACAAGCATCTTTTATGGTTAAAAAGGGTGATTGTTTTGCAGTCGCTTCTCAAGATGAGGATTCCTTGATGTTTGGAGCTTCTCGTCTTGTGAGAAATCTTTCAATTACAGGGAGGAGGAAGATTCAGAATAAAAAAGCTTATGTTAAAATAACCCCTGAAATCATAAATTTGGACGAGAATCTCAACTACTTAGGTGTTGATATTGATCAATTAATAATTATGGGAATTCTTATTGGAACTGATTATAATCCAGGCGGGGTTTCTGGTGTTGGTCCAAAAAAAGCTTTGGATTTGGTTAGAAAGTATGGTAAGAACTTTGAAGCTTTATTCTCAAGTGTTGATTGGAACTTTGATTTTAGTTGGAAGGATGTTTTTTCAACTATAAAAAACATGCCAGTAACTTCTGATTATGAACTTTCTTGGAAACAAGTAAACCCATCAAGGGTTAAGGAAGTCCTTTTAGAGCATGATTTTTCTGAGGAACGTGTTGATAATCTTCTTAAACCATTAATTGAGAGACACTCACAAAAGGATTTGAAAAGTTTCTTCAAATAGAATAAAAAAATATTAATAAAACACTCATTTCTCACTACTTTATGATTGGCCTAAAAGTTAATTTGAAGAATGGTGAAATTGTTAAGAATTTTCTTTTAAAGAACAATCTCTTAGCAACGGATTATTATCTCTTGAAGGAAAATTCTTATTTAATCTTTCCGTTGAGGAGTGTTACTGCTTTTGACAAAATCTTAAAGAAAAATAAGGTAAATTTTAATTTTGAACTTGTCGATTTAAACTTTCAACCAAGAAGGAGAAATTACAATGTTTTTTTGAACGAGTTAAAGCAGAAAATTGGGAGCGAGAATCTGAAATTGTTGAGGAAATCTTTTGATATTATTGGAGACATACTCGTTGTTGAAATTCCAAAAGGGCTTGAGGTTTATGAAAAGGAGATTGGAGAGTTTTTTTTAAAGACGCATCCAAGTGTGAAGACGGTTCTTAAAAAGAAAACTCCCCACAAAGGGGTTTTTAGGGTTCAAGAGTATTCTCTGCTCGCTGGTGTTGATAAGCGTGAAACTATCTACACAGAGAATGGTTGTAAGTTTATGTTGGATGTTGGGAAGGTTTATTTTTCTCCAAGATTGAGTTCCGAGAGGATGAGAATAGCTAAACTTGTTAAGCCTGGAGAATTTGTGCTTGTGATGTTCTCTGGTTACGCTCCGTATCCAATAACCATCTTAAAACACTCAAAGGCAAGAGTTGTTTATGGTGTTGAGTTGAATCCAGAAGCTCACAAGTACGCTTTAATAAACAAGGAGTTGAATAAAATCCCTGATGATAAGCTTGTTCTAATTGAGGGAGATGTTAGGCAAAAGGTTCAAACTATTGTTAATAAACTTCCAAACAGTAAAGGAGGTTTTGATAGGATTGTGATGCCACTGCCAAAAACAGGTTTCTTGTTCTTGGATGTTGCTTTTAAGGCTGTTGTGAGTGGTGGCTTTATACACATATACTTGTTTTTAACTGAACAGGAAATTCCAGATAAGGGTTTTAAGATTATAAAGGAGCAAGCAAGCGATTTCGGTGTTAAAGTTGATTTTTTGAGTTATGCTGTTTGTGGTCAGGTTGGGAAGAGGCTTTACAGAGTTTGTTTTGATTTCAAGGTTTTAAAGTGATTTTGAGTGATTTTTACTGTTATAAGTATTAAAAACAAAATATTTATAAATAGATTTTTTCCCCAAATTGGAATAAGCTTGATAAAATGAAAATTTGAAGAGTGGTTTTATGAAGAAGATTTTAAATTCATTTTCAAGGATTAAAGATTTTTATGTTAAAAACTACAAAGCATTGTTAGTTTTTTCTTTCGTGTTATTCTTAGTTTTAGTTGGTTTGATGTTTATAAAGGCTTTCTCAACAGGGGAGTTTGTTAAGAAAGATATTTCATTAAAAGGTGGAGTTACTATAACTTTGCCTTTAAGTCAAGAACAATTTGATGCTGTTAAGAATAAGCTTTTATCAGCATTTCCAGGGAAGGATTTGGAGTTTAGGGAGATTGGAATAACAGAGAAGAATCTCGTTATTGAAAGTTCTGATTTAACAGAGTCAGAAATTCTCAACGCACTTTCAGAGTTTGATGTTGTTAAAAGAGGAGATTATACAGTTACAAGAATTGGCTCTGTACTCGGTGAGAGTTTTTTTAAGGAAACAATCAGAGCAATGGTGTTTGCTTTTATCCTGATGAGTATTGTTGTTTTAATATACTTTAAGGATTTTGTCCCTTCTCTGTTCGTTATTTGGGCTGCAATGGCTGATATTTTAGAAACCTTAGCTGTTATTTCATTACTCAATATTAAATTATCAAGTGCTGGTGTCGCTGCATTTCTAATGCTTATAGGTTATTCTGTTGATACTGATATATTGTTAACTGCAAGGGTTTTGAGAACTCGTTACAACACAATAATCCAGAGGATTTTTAGCGCGATGAGGACAGGTGTTACAATGACTCTTACAACCCTATCAGCTCTTTTAGTCGGTTTTTTTGTTAGCGGTTCTTCTGTTATTAAGGAGATAATGCTTATACTCTTGATTGGTTTGGTTTTTGATTTGATTAACACTTGGTTAGGTAACGCTTGCATATTGAGATTGCATTTAGAAAGAAAATCTAAAAAGCACGTTTAATCAAAATGACAAAGTTGAAGAAGTTTTTCACGGATTTCAGGATACTTATGGCTTTGTTTGTTTTAGTTGTAGCCCTTTTTATAGTACATTCTAACCCTTGGAATTATGGGGTTACTATAAGGAGTGTTTTACCAAACAGTTCTGCTTATCTTGCTGGAATGAGAGGTCCTTTAGCCACTCAACCTCCAATGTCGAGGGAAAGAATTATTATGATTAATAATCTTCCAATAAGGGATGTTAATGATTTTTACTCTGTAGTTGGAAACTTATCCCCTAACATGAGTTTGTTGGTTAAAACAAACAAAGCTGTTTACAAACTTGTCACAAAACCTAAGATTGTTAGGGTTCCATTGAATGAGACCATTAATAAGACTATTGTTAAACAGGTTTTTAATGCTACTTTGAACAAAACAATTAATATTACAGAGGTTGTAGAGGTTCAAAAATTTAAGGAGGAAGTTGTTGGAACTCAAGATTTAGGGCTTAGGGTTTACAACGCTCCAAAGAGCAACATAAAACTTGGTTTGGACCTACAAGGTGGTACTAGAATTATTTTGAAAGCTGAGGAGAAAAATGCAACGCCTGAGGAGTTCCAACTTACAATTGATAATCTCAAACAAAGAATTAATGTTTATGGTTTAACTGATGTTGTTGTTAGAGAAGCTTCAGATCTTTCAGGTAATAGGTACATTATTGTAGAAGTTGCAGGTGCGAGTGAAGAAGAAGTTTCAGAACTCATTGAGAAGCAGGGTAAGTTTGAGGCAAAAATAGGAAATGAAACTGTGTTTAAAGGTTCTGATGTGAAATATGTTTGTATGAGTGCTGATTGCTCAGGTATTGATCCAAGACAAGGGTGTTTTAAAGCAAAGGATAATAATTACTACTGTAAGTTCAGGTTTTCTGTTTCTCTAAGTCCAGAGGCTGCTCAGAGACAAGCTTCTATAACAAGCGCTTTAGATGTTGTTTCGAGTGAGAGTGGGGATTACTTGAGTAAGAACATTGATTTTTACTTAGATGGTTCTTTAGTGGACAGTTTGAAGATTTCAGCAGAACTCAAGGGCAAACCAACCTCTGATATTATGATAACAGGTTTTGGTTCAGCTCCTGATGAGAGAGAAGCTTTAGAAAACGCTCTTAAAAATATGAAACGTTTGCAAACAGTTTTGAAGACAGGTTCTTTACCTTTGAAGTTACAGGTTGTTAGTAAGGACGCGATTAGTCCAACTCTTGGAAGGTCATTTATTAAGAATACTCTTGTTATGGGTTTCTTCGCATTTTTAGCTGTTATTCTAGTTTTGAGTTTTGTTTATAAGAAGTTCAGCATTATTTTCCCGATAATCATAACAGGTTTCGCTGAAATTCTAATCACAGTAGCTTTGCTAACTCTTTTGAATTGGAATCTTGACTTAGCAGCAATTGCAGGTTTAATAGCTGCAGTTGGTTCTGGTGTTGATGATCAAATTGTACTTACTGACGAAGCTCTTAGAGGTGAGCGTAGGAAAGCGTTCACTTGGAAGCAGAAATTTAAGAATGCGTTTAGGATAATCATTGGTAGTTATTTAACAACACTGTTTGCTATGATCCCATTGTTGTTAGCAGGTGCTGGTGTTTTGAGAGGCTTTGCCATAACCACAATAGTTGGCATAACTGTCGGTGTTGTTATAACAAGACCCGCTTATGCTCGTATCATAAGAATAATTCTCTCTAAAGAATAAACTTTTAAATAAGAGCATTTTTGTTTTTAAAATGATAATAACAATATCTGGAGACCCAGGTTCTGGTAAGACAACTGTTGCTAAGTTGTTGGCTAAAGAACTCAAACTCAAACACTTTTCAGTGGGTTCTTCCCTTAGGAAGCTAGCTGTTGAACACGGAAAAACATTTTTAGAGATTAATAAAGAGGCTGAGACTAATCCTGATATTGATAGATTTTTGGATTCAAAACTTGTTGAAATTTCAAAGAAGGACGGTTATGTTGTTGATTGTAGGCTTGGTTTTTTGTTCATTCCCAACTCAATAAAAATTTTTTTAAAGGTCGATGAAAAGGTTGGGGCTGAGAGAATATTTAAAGCTAGAAGGGGTTTGGAGCATTACAGTAGTGTTAGTGAGGTTCTCAATAGTTTAAGGGAAAGAAAGAAATCTGAGTTTGAGAGATACAAAAAATATTATGGTGTTGATTATAATAACTTGAAGTATTATGATTTAGTTATTGACACTACTAATTTAACTCCTGAGGAAACAGTTAGTGCAATTATTGATTTTGTGAGGAATAAGTCAGGTGTTAGAGATGAGAACAAAGAGTGATAATAAGAGCAAGGTTGTTTTACCTTATGTTTATGAACCTGCTGAAGACACTTTTTTAATACTTGATTTTATTGATGATAATAAGTTTTTGTTTAATGGTAAGAAAGTTTTGGATGTTGGAACAGGAACAGGGATTTTAGCAGCTCGGTGTGCTGATTTTAAGGCAGAGGTTACTGCTGTTGATATTAATTCATATGCAATAAGTGTTGCTAAGAAAAAGTACAATTCTAAAAAAATAAAATTTAAGGTTTCTGATTTGTTTTCTGATGTTAAGGGGAAATTTGACATTATTTTGTTTAATCCCCCTTATCTTCCAGAGGAGAAGGTTGAAGATTCTTCTGTGAAAGTTGCTGTTTGTGGTGGAAGGCACGGTTATGAATTATTAGAGAAGTTTTTTTCAAAACTCAATAACTACCTAAAGAACAATGGTTTTTGCGTTTTTGTTTTTTCATCATTAACAAACAAAAACAAGGTGAAGGATATTATTTTAAAAAATGGGTTTTTGTATTCTCAAATAAGAACTAAGAGATTCTTCTTTGAAACCCTTTTTTTGTTTAAGGTTTGGAAGCAGGATTTTTTGAAGTTGAAACACTTGCACAGTGTTAGGTTTTATGCTAAGGGTAAGAGGGGTTTGGTTTTTAAGGCTAAATTTAGGGGCGTAGATGTTGCTGTTAAGGTTTTAAATCCGAGTTCGAGAGCTAAAGAAGTTATTGTTAAGGAGGGGTTTTGGCTTGAGAAACTTAACAAACACAGCATGGGTCCAAAACTCTTTTTGTTCAGTAAAAATTATATAATAATGGAATTTGTTGATGGTTTCAAAATAATTGATTTTTTCTCAAGCGCTGATGAGAAACAAGTTAAGAGAGTGATATTAAAGCTGTTGGAGCAGTGTGCACTTCTCGACTCTTTGGGATTGGATAAGGAAGAACTTCATCATCCACAAAAACACATAATAATAAGAAAACAAGATGGTGAGTTTGTTCCTGTGATGATAGATTTTGAGAGGGTTCACAATTCTAAGAAACCGAAGAACCTAACACAATTCTTACAGTTTTTGACTTCAAAGAGAGTTAGAACTTTGTTGGATAGAAAGGTTGTTTTTGATGTTTATACTTTGAGAAAATTATCAAGACTTTATAAGAAAGCAGTTGTGAACAAGGATACTGCTTTAGTTAGCAAAGTATTTTCCCGGATTAAAGACTTTTTTAAGTAATAAGGGAGTTGTAAGATGAGAGGAAAAAACAATCAAGTTTTTGATAAGAAAATTCCAAAATTCTATTTGAGAGTTTATGATGTTGTTAAGAGAATTCCTAAAGGCAGAGTTTCAACATACAAGCTCGTTGCTAGAGCATTACATTCAAAAGCTTACAGGGCTGTCGGTAACGCTCTGAACAAGAACCCTTTCAAGTTTGTTCCATGTCATAGGGTTGTTAAGAGTGACGGTTCTATTGGTGGCTTTGCCCGAGGAACTAATGAAAAAGAAAGGTTGTTAAAAGAGGAAGGTGTTGAAATCATAAATAATAAAATTAAAAATTTTGAAAAGCACTTGTTTCATTTTGATAGACCTTAATTTTTCCTTTACTCTTGTATCCCTTACTTATCCACCCTAGCACAGATGTTATTATCTCTGTAAAATAAGATATGTTTTCAGGATAACACTCCACTCTTATCAAATCTTTATTACCTTCTAAGTTTCTTGTTTGTGCATAGTTTATTGTTTGGTGTGCTCCACCACAGTACGGACTCCCAATGATTATTTCAAATACAT
>CAZNLC010000004.1:14937-16104 GCA_964573865.1 uncultured Methanosarcinales archaeon
TTATTTTCTCTTCTTCACCTTCTTTATTTCCTTCTCCAAATCAAGTTTCTCAAGAAGTTCTTTATAACGATTTCTTATTGTCACTTCTGTAACTCCTGCCACATCAGCAACTTCCCTTTGAGTTCTCTTCTCACCATGTATTAAAGCAGCAACATACAATGCTGCAGCAGCTATGCCTGTTGGTCCTCTTCCAGAGGTTAGCTCTGCTTTTTGAGCTTGGTCTAAAATCTTAGCTGCGTAACTTTGAGTTTCAGGATCAAGTTTTAATGCTGATGAGAATCTTGCTATGTAATCAATAGGATTGCTTGGAATGATCTTTATTTGCAATTCTCTTGTTATGAACCTGTAAGTTCTTCCTATTTCTTTCTTATCAATTCCTGAAGCTTCTGAAATCTCGTCAAGTGTTCTTGGAACTTCGTGACGCCTACAGGCAGCGTACAAAGCACCAGCAACAACAGATTCCATAGAACGGCCTCTTACTAAACCACGCTGTACTGCTAGAGTGTAGATTCTCGCAGATTCCTCCTCAACTGACTTTGGCAGTTTTAAATAAGAGGATACTCTTTTGAGTTCTGCAAGTGCTAATTTTAGGTTTCTCTCAATAGCAGTGCTTATCCTGTACTGCCATTTTCTCAATCTGAAGAATTTATTCCTTGTTTTGCCTGAGAGTTTACTTAAATCAGACCTCCTTCCAACATCAGTTCCCAATCCTTGATCATATTGAGTGTAAGTGGATGGAGCTCCACTCCTACGTTCACTCTCACCACTATCCTCAAACTCACGCCATTCCTGGCCAAAATCAATTGCTTTATCGTCTATGACAAAACCACAGTCCTTACATATTATTTCTCCTTTCTCCTTGTCGTAGTAGAGGTTTACAGAACCACACTCAGGGCATTTTTTTATGTAATGCATAAACCCACCTCCTAGTTTTAAGTGAGAATACTCGTTGGCAAGAATGTTTGTTTGACACTAACAAATGATTAATTTTATATTATTTACGATAATTTTATATACTCGCATATTAACTTATATTTAAATCTTTCGTTTTTAGGTTCTGTAAATGTATTGTTAGTACGAACATAAATACAAGAGTAACCAAAATCTTTAAATATAGTTACTACTTTATAATAAATATGAAACTTACTGATATAATATATGATGAGA
>CAZNLC010000005.1:0-14510 GCA_964573865.1 uncultured Methanosarcinales archaeon
ATTGGGTTCAAAATTGCACTTGTGGTTATCATTTTTATCATCGAAATTGATTTGTTCAAAATCATATAAAATATATATGTTTATTAGGATTTATTCTTCTATAAACTTCCTCACAGCTGGATTCATTTCCATCAAATGTTCTCTTGTTATTTGTTGATAAAGTTGATACAATATCATAACTGAGAGCAATATTCCAGTTCCCCTGCTCAAAGCTCCTGAAATGTCAGCTAGTGCTGCAAGTATTCCAACTGCGATTCCGCCCATTACAGTTAGTGGCATTATATACCTTCCAAGCACCCTTTCTAAAATCCTTTCATCCCTCCTAAATCCTGGTATTTGAAGTCCTGAAGCCAGTATTTGTATAGCCTGACTTCTCACGTCCATTCCAGAAGTATTAACCCAGAATATTGAGAAAATAACTGCTCCACCAACCATAAAGAGAACATAAACTATTGCGTGTAATAAGTCTATTGGCATAAAGCTCCCTGTTATTAACTTGTAGAATAGTTGTGGTGCTTGCAACCAAACAACTAATCCTGTTGAGGGGGTGTTTCCAACAAAGGTTCCAAGTATTGGCTTACCCCAGTTTTGCATTAGTTTTGCCCATAATTGTATATTGGCCATTAAAGCAGCTACTAGTATTACAGGGATGTTGCTTGTGTATAAAAAATTGAGAGGCCATCTTATTCCATAACCACGAACTCTTCCGAATGAGAGTGGGATTTCAACCTTCATTGCTTGAACAAAGACGGACATGACGAAAACAGCTGCTGTTGCTATTATTGCCCACAACGCCAAAACACTCTCTGTTAGATTAGAGTTTCCGAGTGCGTAAAAGAACTCTAAGAGCTTGCCAACAGGAGCTCCTTGACCAAATGGGTATCCTAAAGTTCCTGTTGCAGTGAACGGACTTAACAGTCTAATAAACACTGTTTTTGAAACTCCAGCGACTATGAATAGTGAAATTCCTGAACCAAAGCCCCACTTACTAACAACTTCATCCATAAGTAGGACTAAAAAACCCCCTAACATTAGTTGTAATGTAAGGAGCATCTGTAACAAAGAATAATGAGTTGCTCCTGCTGTTGGTGCTAAGCCCCCCATGTACACATAAACTATTGCTTCAAAGATAATAAAGAGTATTGATAATAATTTTTGTAATCCTTGAAAGTAAGCTCTACCATCCTTTGATGTTAAATCAATATTCAGTATTCCAGAACCTGTTAGTAGTTGTAAGATTATAGATGCTGTTACGATAGGACCTATTCCCAATGACATTAATGAACCGAAGTTTGCACCAAGTATTATTGACAAACTTTCAAATGCTTGTAATGCGTTTTGTCCCAAACCAAATAAGGGTATGCTTGAAAGTATAAAGTATGAGATGAGAATTATCAAAGTCCACTTTAACCTTTCATTGAATGGTAGGAATTTTTGAGTTGGTTTTTTGACTTCTGGAAGGTCTCTTAAGAAATCTTGCAGTGACATTCAACAAACCCCCGAAGTTTTGATTTTTTTATTGTTGATTTTTATTTTCTTGTTTTTTACTCTCATTGCTTTTTTCTTCAATCACTATGACTTTTCCACCAATAGATTCGATTTTTGAAACTGCTTTCTCTGTTGCTTCTTCGCACTCTAAGATGTACTTGTGCTTTGGTTTTCCAAGAGAGAGTAATTTCTGAAAACCGATTTTTTTGAGATTTATCTTATAAGCATCATTCTCTTTCTTAGCAATTCCTTGCTTAACCCAAGATTCAAGTTTTTCATTTATTAATTTTATATTAACTATTTTTTTAACAACTTTTTTCCTTTGTTTCACTGATTTAAAACCGTGCTTGCCAAAGTATCCTTGTTTCCAAATACTCGGTTTTTTCTGGTCTGCTTTTTTACCAGTACCAGCCATTCCAAAACCTCCCCTATTACCACTACCACGATGCTTTTTCTTAGAACCGTAACCGTGAGTGTGCGATCCTCTCATCCTAGTTACTTTCTTTCTTTTCCTAAATGTCATTTTACACCATTCTCTTTATTAAATCATTTATCTTGGAGCCTCTATAACCGTAAGCACCTCCAAGATTAAAGGGTTTTTTAATCCCCTTTCTCTCAAATCCTCTTCTTGGAGGATTAAGTCTGAATAAAAGCTTGTTTTTCTTA
Source organism: uncultured Methanosarcinales archaeon (assembly GCA_964573865.1). Taxonomy (GTDB): domain Archaea; phylum Nanobdellota; class Nanobdellia; order Woesearchaeales; family WAPY01; genus CAZNLC01. Next base: position 2,155 of record CAZNLC010000005.1, read on the forward strand.
TTGATAATTGGTTTTCTGCGTTGTTTCAATAAATTTATAGTTTCATCACTTACTTCCCCCCAAGTTATGTAAGGTTCAATCTTCTTTAACATTCCAATGTTTGATTGTGTTTTTGGAATAATCACAAGAGAGTTTTTCCTCTTCAAACTAAGTTTTTCAAGTGTTTTAATAACATTAACATTTGCTTTTACAGTTCTTCCTAACAGTATGACCCCAATCATTGTTCACCACTCACCTTGACCTCAGAGAGTTTTTTCAAAGCGTTGACACACGCTTTAACAACATTTATTGTTGTTCTTCTTTGTCCAGAACTTCTTGACCACACATCTTTTATTCCAGCAAGTTTTAGTATTTTTGTGCATGCGTCTATTGTTTTTAATCCTGCTCCTTTAGGAGCTGGCATTAATTCTAATCTCACAGAACCGCATTTTCCACTAACCTTGAATGGTATGCTGTGATTACCTGAACAACCACACTCCCAAGAGCCGCAACCACGCCTTATTTTCATTATGTTCTTTTTAGCTTCCCTAATTGCTTTTTCCCTGGCTGGAACTGTTTCTCTTGCTTTTCCATAACCAACTCCTACATAACCATTTTCATTACCGACAACTGCGTAAACTGCAAAGCTTGGTTTGTTTCCTTCGCTTGTCTTTTTCTGCACTTGCCTAAAAATCTTCCTCTTACCACCGCCAAACTTTCCTTTTGATTGACCTATAAGAACAAAATCGACTTTTAGGTTTGGTAATAAAATGTCAACTATTTCAGGTTCTAATATCTTCAAACCATTATTTAGTATTTCATCTATATTCTTTATTTCTCCGTTCTTCACTTTTCTTCCAAGCTCTGTTTTTGGAGTCCAAGATGAAAATTCTTCATTAACCTCTTCCTTCATCTCCTCTTTCTCTTCCTGTTCAATTACTTCCTCTTCGTCTTTCTCCTTAACCATCATTACACCTTTGAGATTTTTTCTTTAACCTTTTTGAATTCTTCACTTACATTTAAGTTTAGTTTTTTGTATCTTGAAAATTGTATTTTATCAGATGATGATTTGAGGTATTCGTCAATGTGCTCTCCAACAATCCTTTTTTCATCTGGAATTATTGATTCATTAAACTTTACTTTTAGACCAGCGTCAACTGCTCCTTTCAATGCAGCAAAAATCCTGCCCCCCTTTTCTTGTAAACCTATATCAAGAACTAATTCTGAATCCTTTTTGAACTTTCTTCCAAGCAAGTAGCCTGTGAGATAAGCTGCAGGTATGTTTTTGAAGCTCATATTCCAACCGTATTTTTTAAGTTCTTTAGAAACGGCTTGGTTTAAAACAATATCCCCATTTGGTGAGTAATCTATTATTTGTGCGATAATATACTTGTTGGTTTTGCGAATAACTAACCTTGGTTTTTTTGACTTCAACAATTTTAATCTCTTCCTATAATTGGTTTTTCCTTCTCTTTTCCTCCTATAAGGTACGACTTTCATTTTTTATTCTTCACAATTAACATCTTTTTATCTTTAATGTATAATAGTAAGTGTGCTTTTGATCTGAAAAAACCGCCTTTTATTTTTAGGTAAAGTTCCCTGTAATCTTTTGTGCTTAACATTCCCTTCTCCTTAAATTGTTTGATGAGTTTTCTCTGCGCTCTTGCTTTGTTTATCCAACTCCTCTTCTTTGGCAGTCTTGCTGTTTTCTTACCTTTTCTTGAACCTTGTCCTCTCTGCCTTCCCTTTGATTTCTGCTTCTTCTTTTTCTTAGCCCTAAAGCCTGAAATGGATTTTGCTTGCTCTTTTATTATTGCCTTATCGTTTATCAACGCTTTTATATCTGCTCTTGTTAAAGCTTCCTTTATCTCATCTAATCTCTCAGGGTCAAATTTCACCCTTTTTGGAGAGCATTTCAATATTTCCGCAGCAAGCCTTTTTTTGGATGTTAGGTTCATTGTTTAGTCCTCAACACTTTTTCAAATTCTTTTCTTTCCTTTTCTTTTTGTTCTTCAATATCCTTTGGTTTCTCCTTCTCTTTTTTCTCAACTTTCTTCTCTGTTTTTTTAACTTTGGTTTTCTTTTTCTTTAACTCCCTAAGCTTTTTCCTCTCGTCTAACTCTTTCTTGATTTTGTTTATTTCCTGCTCGACATTTATGTTGGTTTTTAATTTTAACTCAAGCATCTTGTTCAGTATTTCAAGTCTCTTTTTCTTACCAACAGTCCTCGATATCTGAATAAGCACATCCTTTTCCTTAGCTACAGATTCAAGTTCTTTAAGGTTTTTAACATTAACAATTCTGAAACCATCTATTGTTCTTCCACGCAGTAGTTTTGGTGTTTTATAACCTGGTTTCACTAACAAACCATAACCTCTTTTTTTATGTCTTAATTTTGAATGTATTCCCCTTGGGTATCTCCAAACTTTCTTCAATCTTTTTTTCTTAACATAATCCTGCCTTACAAAAACCTTCTTCCTCTTCTTCAAAGCGTCCTTTATGACTTCTTGACTTACCATTTCTAAACCTTCTTTCCTGCTTTTTCAATTATGTAAATTCCATCCTGGAAGATTCTCCTATCCTTGTTTTTTATTCTCGTGAGTTGTTCTATATCAGCTGCTACTTGTCCTGCTTTTTCCTTATCATAACTCTCAACAATAATAAAATTACCGTCAATCTTAACCTTAACTCCTGGTTTTATCAAAAGTTTTCTTGGGTGTTTTTCACCGACAAAATTATCCACTTTTAAAACATTGTCTTTTATTGAGACTTTCATTGGGAAGTGACTTGCACAGATTTTTAATTTGTAAGTAAAGCCTTCTTGAACTCCTTTTATCATGTTCTTTATGTGAGCTTTGAATGTTCTTATAAGTTTGTAATCATTCTTCCTATCGCCTTTCGCGATTATTTTTAGTTTTGAATCTTGTTTTTCAAAAGTAACCCTCTTCGTTATAAAACTTCTCTCCAACTCTCCGAGTTTTCCCCTCACTTTTATTGATAAATTATTAACTTCTAAAACTACACCTTCCGGAATATTAACTTCTTCAAACATAATTTCTTTCTTACCTTTTTTTTCAACATCCGCATTGTTGCTCTTTGTCATTTTTGACCAACTTCTTAATAGTTTTAATAACAATATGCTATTAGTTTTCCACCGAGTGATTTTTCTTTTGCTTCTTTATGAGTCATCAATCCTTTGTTCGTTGAGACAATTATTATTCCAAAATCCCTAGCTGGTAGGTATCTCTTCTCAAACTTTTCATAATCTGATATTTTAACTGGGAATCTTGGTTTTATTGTTCCGCACTTGTTTATTTTACCAAGCAAATTAACCTTCAAATACTCTTTTCCAGCGTGTTTTATCACTTCAAAACTTCCAATGTACAAATTGTCCTGCATTATTTTTAACACTCCCTTTATCACTTTTGAACTTAAGACTATACATTCTTTTTTACTCTTCTTCTCGTAGTTGAGTATTTTTGAAAGTGCACTCGCTAATGGGTCATTTAACATTTTTTCACCTAACTGTATTTTTTGAATCCTATTTTTGTTGCCACTTCTCTAAAGCAGGTTCTACAAAGTCTAAGACCATATTTTTTTATGTGACCTGCTGATCTGCCGCAGATTTCGCATTTGTACTTTGTCATGCCGCAAGATCTTTCTTTTGGTTTGTTGTGCTTCAAAAATTTTTGTCGTTTAGCAGGTTTTGATTTTATCTGCTTCAATATTTTCCTATGATCGCTAACTGTCATTTTAATCTACCTTCACACCAAATTTTTTTTCAATAAATTCTATTGTTTCTTCCTTTGTGATTAAATGTTTTTTACCAATCTTTCTTGGTTTTATCCTCCTGTGTTTTATCCTGAAACCTGGTCTTTCAAGAGTGACACTGACTTCTAATCCCATAACTTTTATGTTTGGATCGTACTTCATTCCGGGTATGTCTATGTATTCTTTAATACCAAATGAAAATGTTCCTGCTGATATTTGTTTTTTCAACAATTTATTATCAACCGCTTCAAACAGTCTCTTTAGTGTTTCAACAGCTTTTGATTTCCTCAATGTTACCATACAACCAACTGGTAGACCCGGTCTTATATTCCAAGACGGAATCCTTTTGTTTGTTATTGTTTTTATTGGTTTTGCACCGGTGATTCTTTCAAGCAGTATTAGAGCTTTGTCTAGTTTTTCAGGGTTCTTACCAGTACCTATGTTTAATGTTATTTTCTCAATTCTTATTTCCCTCATCTTATTTTCAGTATTTTCCGCGCTCATTCTTCAACACTTATGACTGGTTTTTCATCGCCAATTATTAAAACATATTTTCGCAATGTTTCTATCTTACCCTGTTTAGTTGAAATTTTAACCCTTGCTCTTTTCATTTCTTGTGTTATCTCCTCTATTTTTCCAAGTTGACCAGCGTACTTTCCAAGTATGACATAACCTATTTTGTTTTTATCAAAGCTAATGTGCTTTGTAATCTTTTGTTCTGGAATCTCAATAACTAAGCTGTCTGAAACCTTGTAATCCTTATCAGTTATGATTGTGCGACCATCATGAGTTGTGTATTGTTTTTTGTTCTTCCCAATCATCTTCTTAGCTGTTATCTTACAAATCTTTATTTTTGATTCTTGTTCAGTTATTTTTTTCAAATACAACTTTCCTTGTTTATTCAGTAAAACCCTGTAGTGCTCCTTTATTTTCGGGAATGATACCACATCCATTAATGCAACTCCTCTCTTCTTGTCCTTGACAATCTTACCATCCACCATCACTTGCTTTTCATTGAGTAGTTTCTTAACTTCTGACGCTGTTTTTGCATAATTAAGCAGGTCTCTTACGGCTAACACTATTGGAATTGTGTGTTCAATTCTTTGTGATGAGAGTGGTTTTATCACGTACTTTTTTGCTTTCCTAAGCAATTGCCATGTTTTGGGAGCTGCTATTCTTTTAATGTGCCTTGACATTCTTACCACTTCTCTCCAAAATTTTTTTTCTTTCTTTATCTTCAAGATTCAACTCTACAATTTCAAGGTTTGATGGATGGACAAATTTTGTTATTTTTGAACCTTCCATTTTTACTATCTCTATTCCTCTAATGTAAACTCTTGTTTTTCTTACATCTACCCTATCAACAATCCCTGTTTTTCCCTTGAATGAACCTCTCATCACTTTAACCTTGTCCCCTTTTCTCACAGGAATTGACCTCCTGTTGTACTTCTTCCTTAGTTCTTTTGAAAGGTGAGCTGATAAAAAGCTTCTTTTTATGTGTAATGGAGCGTTTTTCAAGTACTTCCTCTTTTTTCTTGGTTGTTTGCTCTTTTTCCAATGTGCTGAAAATTTTGTTTTCATCTTAAAACACTCTCAATAATGTTTAAACGATTATACTCGCTATTTTTGATATTCCAGGCCACCTCTCACAAGCTTCTTTAGCAACAGGTCCTTTTATCATTGTTCCTTTTGGGTTTCCCTTATCATCTTTCAAAACAACTGCTGCATTGTCTTCAAAGCAAATGCGTTCTCCGGTTAATCTCCTATACGGTTTTTTCTGCCTGACTATTACCGCAAGCACAACCTGTTTTCTCATCTCAGGGCTTCCACTTTTCACTGATGCTTGCACTAAATCCGCAACTCCTGCTGATGCAACTCTACCGTGAACTGATTTGTAACCTTTAACACTTATTATCTTCAAAATTTTGGCTCCTGAATTATCACAGGTTTTCACTAATGAGCCTACCTGAAGTCCTTTACTTATTCTTGCTTTGACCGGTTTCATTTTTTATTCCTAAAACAACGAAGTTTTTTGTTTTTGATATTGGCCTTGTCTCACCAATTATTACAACATCTCCCTCTTTTGCTGAGATGCATTCTGGATTGTGAGCGTGGATTTTTGTTGTAACATCCTTGTACCTTTCATACTTTGGAACTAACTTCTTTCTCTTTATTATTACTGTAACTGTTTTTTTCGCTTTTGCACTTTTAACAATTCCAACAAGCAACCTACCTCTAACTTTTATATTGCCGTGGAACGGGCAGTTTTTATCATTACATTTTTTCTTAGGAGCTTTCACACCTAAAATCTCTTTTTGCATTTACTCACCTTTTATCCTATCTTCTGGTCTTTTCGCAACTTTTTTTCCGTCTATTCTAACCCTTTCTTTCAAAAATATGATTTTAACCAGTTTTTTTATTACTCTGACCTTTGCTTTTTCTGTTTTTATTAAGTAAGTGTTTTTTGTTTCATCAATGATTTTTCCTTTTAAACCGTCAAGTTTCTTGTTTTTGCTCTCAATCAATACTTCTCTACCTATGTGTTCTTCTTTCAACAAATTTTTCATCTTTCAATTTTTACCTTACAGTTATGGTCTCTGGTTTGAAACCCTCCTCAACAAGAGCTTCCCTAATTTTGTTCCTGTGATCTCCCTGAAGTTCTATTAACCCTTCCTTTGCTGTTCCGCCGCATGCAAACTTTGTTTTTAATTTCTTCACCAACTTTTGAATGTCCACTTCTTTGCTGTTTATCCCTTCTATTATTGTGTATTTCTTTCCAAACTTTCTCTTCTCAACATAAACAGTTATTTTTTGTGTTTCTTTTGCTATTGTGCCGCAAACACAAAGCTCTTTTGGAAGGCCACAAACAGGGCATATTTCCATTCTTCTTTTTTACCCTCCTTTCTCCTTTAGTATTGTTTTTATTCGAGCGATTGTTCTTTTTATTTTAGTTATCCTACCTGAACTTTTTGAGGTTGCTCTTGCAACCTGTGTTCTTTCTTTCATAAGGTCCTTTTGTAATTCAAACAACATTTTTTTCAATTCATCAACTTCCATATCCTTCAATTCTTTAGCTTTCATTTTTTCAGCTTTCTCTTGGTTTTACTGGTTTTGGTTTTGACTTTCCTCGTCTTTTGTTTTTTGAGTTTCTTCACAACCTTAGTTTCTTGTTTTGTCTCTCTCTTTTTTTCTTTCTCTTCACTTTCTTCTTTTTTCTCAGTTTGAGTTTCAACCTTGCTTGTTTCTTGTTTCTCCTCTTGCTCTGGTGTTTTAATTTCAATTCTATCACCAAGCTCTATGTCTGGTGGTGTTATGCTAACTTTAACACCAACCACTCCTGTCTTTAGGGGAACTTGGATTTTCGCTTTCCTTATTTGTGTTATCGCAATTTCACCACACTTTCTCAAATAACCTGCTGCTACTCTCCACGATCTTGCCCTTGCACTTGGTATCTTTCCTGATATTATTATTTCTGCTCCAAGGGCCCCTGATTTCATTATGTCTTCTAAAGCCCTGTGTATTATTGCCTTGAATCTTTTTGAACCGTAACGTTCCAAAGCAGACGCTATCCTCTCAGCTACTATGTTAGGATTCAAATTTATGTCCTTAACCTCGTTTATCTCAATTTGTGGATTTTCAAGATTGAATCTCTTCTTTAATTGTTCAGTTAGATTCTTTATGTTTTGACCTGCTCTTCCAACAACTAATCCAGGTTTTGATGTGAACAGCATGATTTTTTCACCGAGTGGTGTTCTTTGAATTTTTATGTGACTCAGACCAACTCTCTTCAAGTTTTGTGTTATGAACTGTTCAATCTCGAATTCCTTCTTCTTTTGTATTACAAATTGTCTTTCAATCATTTTTCATCATTCTTTGATTTTTGAGTTTTAACCCTTTTAACCTCTTTATTTTCAGTTTTTCCCTTGGTTTTTTTCTTTTCATGTTTTGTTTCAGCAACCTCCTTAACAACAACTTCTACTGTTGCTCTCTTCATGAATATTCCCCTTATTCTTCCATAGTGTGGTGGTCTACTTGCTTTTTTTGCAGAGATGTGAATTATCTTTAATTGTGAAGTGTTCAATCCTGAGTATTGAGCGTTTGCTTCCACTTCCTCCAGTAGTTTCAGTATTTGCTTAGCTGTTTTTATTGGATACCTTCCCGGACCTATCTTCTTCCTATGCGCTATTTCTTGGTTAAATCTCTTGAACGGTATTGGTTTCTTTTTTAGTATGACCTCTTCAAGTATGGTTTTGGCTTTTGATAATTTTTTATTCCTTATTTCGTTGCAAACCTCAACAGCGTGTTTAAGTGAGAGGTTTGCTGAAACTAAGGCTGCCCTTGCCATGTGATCTTTACTGTATTCCTTGAATGAGTATCTGTAAGTCATTTTTACCTAACTGATAGTGCTGCACTTGATTTTGTAGCTCCAATTCCTGGTGCGTGATGAGTTACTCTCTTTCTTGTGAGCGCGAATTCTCCCAAGCGGTGGCCCAACATTTCAGGGACTATCTCTACTCTAACAAACTCTTTCCCATTATGAACTTTTATTACCTTTCCTATCATACTAGGAACTACTATCATAGCCCTACAATGGGTTTTTACTTCATTTGATTTTTCAAGTTTTTTTAAGAGTTTTTTCTCTTCACTTGTTAGTCCTCTAAGTAGTTTTCTCCTATCCCTTGATTTTAATAATTGTGCGAATTCTTTCAAGCTTATACTCTTCAATTCTTCTATTTTTTTACCCCTGAACAAAAATTCTTTTTTAGCCATTTTTACCTCTTCTTACGACCTGTTCTCTTTGGTCTCAACTTACCAACTTTTCTACCTGGAGGTGCGTTTTTAGGTGCTATTGTTGGCCTTCCTTTGTGAGCTGAGCTTGAACCTCCAAATGGATGTTGTACAGCGTTCATTGATGTTGCGTGTATTCTTGGATATCTCTTGTTTCTGGCTTTTAAGTAGTAGTATTTGTTACCTGCTTTTAAGAATGGTTTTTCTTTCCTACCAAAACCTGCTACTGTTCCTATTGTTGCGAAGCAGTTTTGGTCAAAAACTCTCTCTTTCTTTGATGGAAGCTGTATTATAACTTTGTTGTTCATTTTTCCAACAACTCTTGCAAATGAGCCTGAACTCCTAGCAAATTTTCCACCGTCCCCTGGATTGGCTTCTATATTACAAACTATTGTTCCTTCTGGAATGTTTGATAGAGGGAGTACATTTCCAACTCTCACTTCTTTTGAATAACCATAAAGGATGGTATCATCAACTTTTATACCTTCAACAGCTATTAATGAAAGTCTTAAATTCTTGTTTGTTGGTTCTATTGTTCTAAGCTCAACTATTGGTGCAGAATGAGGTTGAGATTTCACAATGTCTTCAACCTTCATCTTTAAAACTTCTCCTTTTCCTACTTTCAAGTATTTTATATCTCCATAGTACCTAAAGCTAGGTGCTCTGTAAGTTGGGCTTCCCTTTCCTCTCTTCTGCACGATAAGGCTTTTTCCCATTTTAGGTCATTCCAAGTTGTGTTGCGATGTCTATCGCGTTTGTTTCTTTTGAAAATTTAATGTATGCTTTTTTAACTCCTTTTATCAATCTTGTTATCCTAACCTTTTCGACTTTTGCTTTGAACATCTCTTCAATTGCTTTTTTAACATCCTCTTTAGTTGCTTTGTTATCAACAATAAAGACTAACTCATTGTTCAATTCCATTAATCTTATTGCTTTTTCAGTTGCCACAGGATACTTTATTATTTGACCCATTTTTTATCACATGAAAAGTTTTTTATCAACCATTTTTTTAACAGCTGCTTCTGTGAAAAGTGTTGGCCTACCATAATTTGCTCCTGGAGCTAACAATTCAACATTCAATTTCTCAACACTAACCACTTCTAAGTTTAGGTTCTTAGCTGATTTTTCTAATGAGCATTCCTTTGAGACAACTATAAGGGGTCCTTTCTTCTTCTTGTATTTTCTACCACGAAGTTTTCCCTTGCCCGCTCTTATCTTCTTCTCCTTTATCCTTTCAAGCTCTTCCTTGAACCCGAGTTTCTCAAATGCTTTTTTAACCTCTGAAGTTTTTTTCAAACTTTCATACTTTGAATCTAAAACAAATGGATAATCCTCTGGAATTCTATAATTTTCAGCTATCAACTCTTTATTGAGGTTTGCTGATAGCGCACTCCTAATTGCTTTCTTACGCTCTTTCTTATTTATCTTTTGAACAAGGCTTTTTTCTGGTTTTGGAGGGTGTGCTCTTCTCCCAGAAACTGTTCCTGGTGCAAACGCACCAACCCATGTAAACCTTGTTCCCCTTCTCATAAGTATTTTTCTTGGAACCCTTGAAATACCATAACCATAAGATGTTTTGTAGTCTCTTCTCCTACGCTTAAGCTTTGCTGATGGTCTCTTACCAGCTTCTTCAAAACTTCCATAAGGTTGACGCTTGGATGACTGAATAGATAATACCGCCCTCTTTATTATGTCAGGCCTCACTTCTTCCAAAAATTCTTCTGGCAACTCTACAAATCCTTTGTCCTTGTTTTCCAAATCCTTTATTTTCAATTTCATTTTACTTTATTATCTTTATAAGTTGTAGTTGTTCTTGTTTTTTCTTGTTCGGCCTTATAGCTTGAACCATCCTAATAAGTCTCTTTTTAGCTCCTGGTACAGAGCCTTTCAGTAGTATTGCTTTTTCGTGAATTTGACCATAATGCTCATAACCTGATTTTTTTTCAATCTCCTTAGGATCTACTATTTTTACTATGAGTTTATTATACTCTGTTCTTTGGTGAAATCCTGTTTGACCAGCGTGAGCTACTCTGTACAGAATGTGAGCCTGTGCATTCCAAGGTCCTAAACTCCCAACTGCTCTCTGGCCTTTTTGTGACTTGTGACTCTTTAAAGCTATTCCAAATCTCTTAACAGGTCCTTGAATCCCCTTACCCTTTGTTACAGCGTGAACATCGACTAAAACTCCTTCAGTGAACACTTCCTCAACATTGATTTCCTTGTTAATTCTCTCTTTGATAAAATTGTATTTTTCCTTAACACTGCCGGAAAGTTTTACTTCAAAAATCTCTGGTTTTTTCTTTCTAACACCAGATTTTTTTGGTTGAGTGTAAACTAAGATAGTGATATCGTCAAACTCTTCAAGTTTAGGCTCAAACTCTTCTATACTCTTCTGTTTCTTAACCTTTGGAACTTTTCTTAACAAGTCCTTGTCCTTACCAACAAAACACTCTGAAACTATTTTCAAACCGTTGTTTGTTTTTTTGTAGAATCTTACAGAAGCAATCTTTAACGGTGGGCATTCTATTATTGTCAGTGGCACTGTTTTCTCCTCGTTCTTAGTCATTGAATTAGGGGTTAAATCTAAGACTAAAGCGTGTACCATTCCAACCTTGTAACCTGCAAATTCAAGTAGTTTCACCGAGTCAACTTTAGGCCTAGACCTCACTCTAGCATAGATTCTCTTGGCCCTCTTCCTCGGCCAAAATTGCATTGTTCCGCTTCTTGGAAATCTTATATTTGCCATTTTATAGCTAAATTTGACTGTTAAAGCAATGACTTGCTTGTCAGTTCAAAAGGCCTTTTGCGGGTGCTTTATAGAAGTTCCTAACAAAGCACATCCTTTTCAGGCCGTTTTGCATGTTTTCGTCCGGAATCAACGATGTTACCGAACGTTTTATCTATGATAGTTTCTTCTTTGGAGTGGTTTTGAAGTATTTATAAAGCTTTCGATTTTAATGAGTTCGTGTTTTTTAAGTCTCAAGTTTTTGATTGAATAAATTTTTAAAGGTGTAGGAGAGCTTAGGTGTTGTGAAGGTCTCAATAATAACTTTAAAGGAATTTTTTGATGTTATAGAAGAAGATGTTAAACACATTATAAACAAAAAAACTTACAGTGAAGATGGTTTTTTATGGTGTGATATTAATTTGCTAGAGTTTTTGAGACTGTTTAGGTATTTGAGGGGTGTTGAAAGAATTGTTGTTATTGTTGGAGAAATCCTAATTAAAGATTCTTCAATAATTAAGACTAATTTTGAAGATTACTATAACAAAGAGACGCTCAGGATAATCAATTATTTAAAGAGTGGAAATGCTGGTTTTAAAGTTGTTTTTTCACCATACATTAAGGATAATTTACAGGATGATTTAAAGAACAAATTGCTGACTAATGTGTCGAGTTTTTTTATTAAGGATGGTTTTAAAGTGAATTTGAAAAAACCTGATTTTAATGTGCTCATTTTTAGTAGTGGGAAGAAGTTTTTTGTTGGTCTTGATTTCGGCCCCCTCAATAAACCGAAGTATAGGGTTTTCAATCACCCCAGGAGTTTGCGGAGTGATATTTGTTATGGTATTCTAAGGAGTTTCGGTTTAACAAGGGATTTTAAGGGTTGTTTTGTTGATTTCACAAGCGTTAGTCCATTTACAATTGAAGCTGTGCTCTTCTTAAAGGAGATTCCAAATAGAATTGAAACAGTGCTTAATAGTCTTATTGAAGAGTTGGATATTAACTCTAATTTTGAGAGTGATGTAGAAGTAAAAGTTTATGCTTTGAGTCTTGATGATAAAAGTATTCATGTTATTAGAAAAGATTCCGTTATC
>CAZNLC010000006.1:0-10907 GCA_964573865.1 uncultured Methanosarcinales archaeon
TTTTCATGGCTAATAAGATAACTACTGCAATATTGTTGTTGGTTATGATTTGGTTTTTTAGTTATTTAGCAGCTTCCTCTTTTAACTCAGAAGGTTTAACTGCTAATGTTGCTTTAATAAGAATAAATGCTCCAATAAGCTCTTCACAAGAGTATTTGTTTTCAAATTATCTGGATTCCCAAAGTGTAGTGAAGTTGTTAGAACGCGCTGAACAACTCCCAAACATAAAAGCTGTTCTGTTGGAGATAAACTCCCCAGGCGGCTCTGCTGTTTCCTGTGAGGAAATAGTTAAAAAGGTTAGTTCCATGAACAAAACTGTTGTTTCTTGGATAAGGGATATTGGAACTTCTGGTGCTTATTGGATTGCCGCTTCTTCTGATTATATAGTTGCGAGCAAGGCTTCAGTAGTTGGTAGTATAGGTGTTTACTCCTCCTACCTTGAATTTTCTGGATTGTTAGAGAAGTATGGAATAAACTACAGGAGGTTGGTTTCAGGGGAGTTTAAGGACATAGGAACTCCGTACAGAAACATGACAACTGAAGAGGAAGAGTTGTTTAAGCAAAGGTTAAGGGTTTTAGATGAGTATTTTGTTGAGGATGTTGCTGAGAAAAGGAAGTTGAACAACTCTGTTAAAAAAGAGATTTCCAAGGCAATGTTCTACTTGGGAGAGGAAGCTTTGGATTTGGGTTTAATAGATAGAATAGGTGGTGAAAAAGAGGCTTTAGAGTATATTAAAGGTGTAATTAATGAAACACCAAAGGTTTTTGAGATGAAGAAGCAGAAGAGTTTTACAGAGAGATTAGCAAGTGTGTTTTCAAAGCAGAGTTTTCTCCTAGGTTACGGAGTTGGAGTTGGATTATCAAACAATAATTTTTATAAGTTAAACATTGTTAGGGTGTGGAGTTAATCTGCTCTAATAAATTAAAATAAGTAAACTAAAACAAGAATTCCTTAATGTCTTCTATATTCACAACAGGTTTTGGGAACTTAGAATAATCATCTATTATCCTAGGACACGCTGTGTTTACAAAACAATCCACAAATGGAAAGTTTTCCAATTGCGAGAAGTCAAGAGTGTCAAACAAGAGTAAAAATGCTTTTTTGTGCTTTTCTTCAATCTTCTTCTTAATCTCGAATGCTAAACGCATATTTTGCTGACCTGGTTTTGTCGAAACCAAAATGCCAATGTTTTGTGATGACAAGAAAACCTTTATCCCTGCTTTTTTTCTCCTATTGTAGCTTAATATTTCTGACTCCTCTAAAAATTTTAGTTTTTTTGTGTAAGGATTGTAGGTGTAAACCTTCTTCCCGGTTTTTACAGAAACCTCTATTGGGTGGAATACACCAGTTCCAACATAGAGGAATACATTAACTTTATCCTTTATTGCTGTTGCTGCGGTAACATCACAACCGAGAATTTGAGCTTCATACTTTGTTCTATAACCCTTTGCTGTAAAGATTTTTTTCCCAACACTCTCGAGTTGCTTTCTTAATTCTCCAATTTTATGGTAGTGTTGAACTGTTGTTACTATGCCGATTCTCTCAGGAAGTTTTTTTATCTCTTGTAGGACACTATCAGGCATCAATAAACTTACTTTAGACCTTGCTTCTACAAAAATTTTGTGCATATAATGAGTTAAGTGTTAAAACTTAATAATCTTTTGATTTATCCCTACCTTGCAGAATCAGCCTGTCTTTCAAGCTCTAATTTTTTTGATATTGCATTAGAATTCCTGCTTAGATTGTATGCGTTTATTATTTCCTCAGCAAGTGCTTTTGCATAACTAATCTTTTTGTTGAACGAATTTGCATAGGCTCCTTGTGTGAAGTATCTTAGTGCTAAGTCAATCCTTCTCTGAGGAGCACATTCAACTGCTTTTGGATAACGAGCACCACCATACTCTATACTCACAACTTCTTCTCTTGGGGCTGCATTTTCTAGTGCTTTGACAAAAACCTTTACTGGATTTTCCTTTGTTGTTTTTTCAATGATTTCAAACGCTTCTTCAACTATTTTGTAGGCTGTTTGAGCCTTTCCAGTTTGTTTGTAAGATGTTATCTTGTGTTTTTTACCCTTGTGTCCTGTCACCATAACCTTGTTTATTAATCTCTCAACTATGAAAGTCTTTGATTTGTAAAATCTTTTACCTGCATACCTTGCCCCTGTCTTAGGAACAACCCTTGGTTTTAGATTTATATAAGCGACTAAGCCCTTGTCTTCCACTTGTATTCCATCAACATCCCATTTTCCAAATGCTTTAACAGAGCTCATACTCATATCTGGAGTTAAAGAAATATTTATAAAACTTTCTGTTAAATAGCGTATTATGGTTAAAGTGATGGCTTTTGGAACCTTTGATTTACTACACAAAGGACACATCCATTTTTTAAAGAGGGCTTCTTCTTTTGGAGATTTGGTTGTTGTTGTAGCAAGGGACAAGACAGTTAAGGAGGTTAAGGGCTCTTTTCCAATTGAGAGCGAGGTTGAAAGATTTAATAATGTAAAAAAACTTGGTTTTGTTTCAAAAGCAATTCTTGGAAATTTAGGTGATAAGTACAAGGTTATTGAGGATGAAAAACCTGATATTATTTGCTTGGGTTATGATCAGGTTGCCTTTACTCAAAATCTTGAAGAAAAGATTAAGAAGTTAGGATTAAGTGTTAAGATTATAAGGTTGGAACCCTATAAACCTGATATTTACAAGAGTAGTTTTCTCAAGAGTGCTTCTTATAGAAAAACTTAAATACTTTCACCACTATATTGTAGTTATGTTTGATAATCCTCGTACTAAAGGGCTCTACAGTAGGTTAAAGAGTGCTTATGGATTAAGGAGTGTTGCTTTAAACACTGCAGAGTATATTGTTAATAAACTGTGGAGTATTAATATAGGAGAGGTGAAGAACGAAGAATACAGAGAAGCTTATAAGGTATTGAATGGGTGTTCTAGCATTTTGAAAATTATTCTACTTGAGATGCACAGTAAAGGAGAGGAACTCTTTGGTGTTAAAGATGTTAAAAATCACAGAGTTGGAGAACAAGATTATACTCTTATAAAAAATATCAAAAATATCCTGCTCCTAAACTTTGATTATGATTTCATAATTAAATATGTGAAGGATGCAAAAAGATATCCTGAAATTGTTTCAAATGTAGAACTAGAAGAAAAGGATGGAGAAAATCTAGAGACAATAATTAGTGTGTCTAGACTTAGAGCTGTAATAAACATTAAAAATTACTTGCTTGATGTTTTAAGACATTCCAAAATATTCTAAATCTAGACCAACTATTTTATATAATTCTCAAAGATGTTCTTGTACAACCTTTTAAATGCTATGTCTGCTAGTGGTTTTAAGTTCACAGCATCAAAACGGTTATACTCAATTAGAAGTTTTAAACACTCTTTGTTATGTTCTTTTTTAAAACACTTCCAAAGCTGTAAAGCGTCAAATCCTGTCATCACAGCAACAGAATCACCTCTTTTAACTCCAAACAATTTCTCAATTTGTTTTAATCCCATATTATAACCAAGTCTCACAAAAGCGTGTCTTAAATCAAAGTGGAATATATCCTTATTGAATTTTATGTAGTGTTTTAGTATGGGAATGTCAAAGCTTGACCCGTTGAAAGTTACAAGCATTTTTGAATTGTTGATAATTCTCCTCAAAAGCGAAAAATTAAGATTAAATCCTCTAATAAATGTCTTACATTCCTCACCATTAAACAATGAGATTACTGTTAAATTTCCAAAACTGTCTGTTTCTATATCTAAAAACAAGGTTTCCTCATCCAAGTAGTTGTAAAACCTCCAAAACTCTGTTCTTGGGAAGTGTTTTGTGAAGAAGGAGAGATTATCAGTTCGTAGAGCCCTCTTTGCATCCATTATTTTCCTATCATTTTTTAACTTTGTAATCTTTGAAATACCTTTTATCCTCTCTATAGTCAAAAAATCGTCCCAAAAGAGTATATTCTTCTGCCAAAGTAATCTCTCACGCTTATAACCAAAATTGTTTAAGAATATGAAACTATTCTCTATCATAAGAAATTCTTAAGATTAATGACTTAAAAATCTTATTTAGATAATTGTCCAGTGTTTTTATTATGGTTTTATTTACTACTCCCATATTAATCTTTTATTATATGTTTAATAGCTCAATACTGTCATGACAATGCTTAATCCTATAACCACAAAGTAAACAAGCTTATTCCAAGCTAAAACCTTACTACCGTCAAAGCCATAAAATGGAAGCATGTTGAATAGGGCTAACCAAGAGTTTATCATAAGACCGTAATTGGAGAGTGGGGTTTTTATGATTAAAAACAAGAATGCTAAGATTAAATTTGCTATTGGTCCTGAAACAGAGATTATGCCATTTTTTATTTTGTCAACACGACCAAGTATGATTACTGCCCCGGGAGCTAAGAATACAAAACCGAGGAATGAGAGTAAGAATGAAAAGAACAACATTCCAAAATTAGCCCTGAACTCTGCTATTAAACCAAAGCGTCTTGCGACAAACCTGTGAGATAGCTCGTGTAGTAAAAATCCTAAACCAACAGTCAATAATGAGAAGGTTATCGGAATTCTAAAAGCGTTGTAGAATATTATGGAAACAAAAAACCAGCTTAACAACAAATGCTTTAATTCAATACTTAAAAACCAAGTTGTGTTGTGTTTGAATCTCATGATGATAGAAACCAATTCTTATTTTGTATTCTGCTTTTATTCTTGCATTTTATAGAATCTTACTTTAATGTAATTTTTTGATTATTTGAGGAGAGTGTATTGTTTGGTGTTTTAATTTATGTATATTAAGGCTCTCCTCTTAGCTCTCATATAAACTCTTCCATCCCTAAACTCAACTTGTAAGTGTATTAGAGCGTTGTCTAAAACTTTGACTACATCAATGACTTCTCTAATATTACCACCCCCAACTGGATGATAATGAACAATTATTTAAATTTTACTAAACTCTTAAAATCAAAAAGTTGTTTGAATAAACAAAAGATTTTTAATAGGCTTGAGTTTTATAACTAAATGTGATGCTGATGAAGATTAACTTTGTTAAAGTTAGAGCAATTGTTTCTATGTTACTTATTTTGTTGTTTGCTGTGGTAACATTTACAGGCGTTGGACTTTACTTTGCACCCTCTGGTAGGATTGCAAGAGAAACTAATTGGTTGTTCTTTGGAATCAACAGGTTTAAGCTCGGAAATCTTCATACAATAACAGGTTTTGTTATGACTGCTTTGATACTGCTACACTTCTTGGTAAACTATAAGATGTTTTTTGGTGAGATAAAGAGTTTATTTGAGAAGATTAAGTAGTATTATCATTTTTATTTTTTCATCGTATCCTGCAATTTTTTGATAAGCTCTCTTTGCTTTCTTGTTAGTTTCTTCGGAATATCAACTTCTACTTTAACAAATAAATCACCAAGTTGTCCAGTTCGCATATCTTTTATTCCAAGCTTTCTAAGCTTAAACACTGTTCCTGGTTGAGTCCCTGCTGGGATTCTAAGCTCAGCCTTTTTAGATGTTATTGTTGGAACCTCTATTCTTGTTCCTAAGGCTGCTTCTGGAAAGCTTATTTTTGTATTATAGTAGAGGTTGTTTCCGACTCTTTTAAACAAGGGATGTTCTTTTATGTGGACTACAACATATAAATCCCCTGGAGTGTCTGCTAAATTACCCGCCCCTCTTATTCTTAGACTTGTTTTATCCTCAATGCCTGCTGGTATCTTCACTTCTACAGTTCTCTGTTTTTTTATGTATCCTCTACCATTACAATAAGGACACTTTTTCGCTATTATTTTTCCTGTTCCATTACAGTATTGACAAGTTGTTGTTGTTGAGAATACTCCAAATGGTGTTCTTCTTGTTTTTTGTATATAACCTGTGCCTCCGCAATGCGGACAGTCTTTTAATTCCTCTGCTCCTGTTCCATTACAGTGTTGGCATTTCTCATGCATTTCAATCTTTAGGTTCTTTGTTGTTCCCATAGCTGCTTCTTCAAGTGTTATCTCAATATCATAGTAGAGGTCTTCCCCTCTGCGTTTTCTCTTGCTTCTTGTTTTGTGTTTGAAACCCGGAAAGCCAAAGAAATCCTCAAAGATGTTGTCAATATCAAAGTCGAATCCAAAATCTCTAAAGTCAAATCCAAAGTTTCCTGCTTGGAATCCTGTTCCAAAATTTTCTGCTGTTCCAAAGCGATCATAATTTGCTCTTAATTTATCATCACTCAAGACTCTATAAGCCTCGTTTATCTCCTTAAACTTCTCTTCCTTCTCCTTATCCCCCTTGTGAAGGTCTGGATGATAAAGTTTGGCAAGTTTCTTGTAAGCCTTCTTGATTTCTTCTTTAGTTGCATTCCTACTGACTCCCAATATTTTGTAGTAGTCCTTAGCCATTTTTAATGCTCTTATGTCTTTGTTTTACGTGTTTGATTTGTTTAATTATTGTTAGTTTATCACCAAACTAAGTGTTTGCTTCCCTCAACGCTCTCTCAAAATCCTTCTTTGATAATCCTGTTCTACTAATAATTTCCTTTTCTAGTTCAATCAGTTTTTTCTTCGCTTCCATTATTTCTTTCAGTTTTTCTCCCCTAATTTTATATCTTTTCTTCCAAAGTTTTATTCTTTGACTAATGCTCAAAACCTTTTGGTCTCCAGCTCTCTTGTCAGCATAAAATATTATTTTGGATAGTAGTGTTTTTGGTCTTGTTTTATCATTAAGTATGTTGTTAAGAGTGTGTTGTTTTGCGATTCTAGCGTACTTTAACAAACCTTCTCTCTTAAGTATTTCATAACCAAGAAGACCATGTTTTATTCTCGATCTTGGAATTCCAAGTTTTTCACAAATTTTTAATGCTTTTTTGTAATTCTGTTTTAGCGTGAGTGCCTTATCTATATCGTGTAGTAGTGCTGCGTTTTTAACATCTAAAAAACTTATCCTTAAATCACGATTTTTCTCTTTTATGAGTTTTGATATTATTAAAGCTATCCTTGCTGTGGTTTTTGAGTGTTCTACTATATTATTGTAATTGTAGTATTTCCTCAATAGTTTTATTGGGCTTAATAATCTTACTTCCTCTCCAGCATTCTTAGATTTGTTTTTTGTACCCATAGTATCACACCCTCATTGCAATATCTTTTGTTATGATAACATTAAAATTTGGGTGTTTTTTGAGTATGGTCACTGGTTCCTTCTCTGTTATTTCATGGAATAAAAGAGCTCTAATAGGTTTTACCTTTTCCACACCGTAAGCTAGTAGGAGTATCTTCTTTGATTTCATTATTGTTTTTATGCCAACAGTTATTGCTCTGTCAAAGGCTGTTTTATTCCTCTTTATTGTACTCTTGAAAAGCTTTGCTATGTGAACTTTTGAATTAAAGCTTGTTCCTGGCTCATTGAAAGCGATGTGAGCGTCTGTACCAACTCCAAGTATTGCGAGGTCCACTGGTTTTGAGAGTAACTTCTCATACTTCTTACACTGGACTTTTGGTTTCACATCACCTCTAAGTATGAAAATGTTTTCTTCTAACGCATTTATTTTATTAAGGAAATTTTTTCTCAAATAGTAATTGTAACTTTCTTTATTGTCAGGAGTTGCCCCTATATACTCATCGAGATTAAAGAATTTTGCACTTGAAAAATCCAATCCTTGCTTTGAATACCTTTTTACCAATTCTTTATACATCCCTAAAGGCGTTCTACCTGTTGGCAGTAAGAAGGATGATTTTTTGTTTTTCTTAAGTTGTTCTTCAACAAAATCAGCTGCTTTTTTACTTAACTCTTTGTAGTTACGGACAATTATAACATTCATATTATCAACTCTCCAAAATTTCCAATTCTAATATGGATTCTAACACTAACACAGACTCTAATATAGTTTCTTAACTTTATTTCTTTTTACCTTCTTCATCCTTAACTTTGAAATCAGCATCGTAGACCTTTTTATCACTCGCATTCTTTGCGTTTTCCTCCTTGCTTGAGGTCTTTTGTTCAGAAGTTGACTCAGAAGCTGAGCTTGTTGTTTGTTGCTTTTGTGCTTTACTGTAAAGCTCAACAGAAACCTTCTGCATTTCATTAGTGAGTTCTTCCATCTTCTTCTTTATCTTCTCAACATCTCGCTTTTTCTCATTCATGAGCTGTTTGAGTTCTTCCAATTTTTTCTTAACATTATCCAGTTTTGAAGCTTCAATTTTGTCACCAATCTCCTTAAGTGTTTTTTCTGTTGTGTAAATAAGGGTGTCTGCTTGATTAACTGTTTCCACTTCCTCTTTTCTCTTTTTATCCTCCTCTTCGTGCAGTTCTGCTTCCTTCCTCATCCTCTCTATTTCTTCATCCTTCAGTTTCATAGGAGCTGTTATTGTCATTTTTTGTTCTTTTCCAGTACCGAGGTCTTTCGCTGAAACATGGAGTATTCCATTAGCGTCTATGTCAAAAGTAACCTCTATTTGTGGAACACCACGAGGAGCTGGTGGTATTCCAACAAGGTCAAACTGTCCGAGGAACCGATTGTCAGCAGCCATTGGTCTTTCTCCCTGGTAAACCCTTATAGAAACAGCTGTTTGGTTGTCAGTAGCTGTACTGAAAATTTGAGATTTTCTGACAGGTATTGTTGTGTTCCTGTCAATGAGCTTTGTAAATATTCCACCTAATGTTTCAATTCCTAAACTTAATGGGGTTACATCCAGTAAGAGTATGTCCTTCACTTCACCAGCGAGTATGCCCCCTTGTATTGCTGCTCCCATTGCAACACACTCCATTGGGTCAATGCCACGTTCTATTTTTTTACCAACTACCTCTTCAACGAATCTTTGCACAATCGGCATTCTTGTAGGACCACCAACTAGGATTATCTTATCAATATCTTGTGGTTTTAACTTTGCATCTTCAAGTGCTCTCTCTATAGGTCCCCTACACCTCTCAACTATTGGTTTAACAAGGCTCTCAAGTTTTGCTCTTGTTATTTTCATAACAAGGTGTTTTGGACCTTCCTTCGTGGCTGTTATGAAAGGTAA
Source organism: uncultured Methanosarcinales archaeon (assembly GCA_964573865.1). Classification (GTDB taxonomy): domain Archaea; phylum Nanobdellota; class Nanobdellia; order Woesearchaeales; family WAPY01; genus CAZNLC01. Next base: position 9,026 of record CAZNLC010000006.1, read on the forward strand.
GTTTATTTCTGTTTCGAGAACAGAGCTTAATTCTATCTTTGCTTTCTCAGCAGCTTCTCGTAACCTTGTCATTGCAGCTTTGTCGTTCTTCAAATCCACACCCTCTTGCTTCTTGAACTCTTCAATAATATAATTCATAAGAGCTTCGTCCATGTCACGACCACCAAGTTGAGTGTCACCAGATGTTGCTTTAACTTCAAAAACACCATCTCCAAATTCCATTATTGTAACATCTAAGGTTCCACCGCCAAAATCAAACACCATTATTTTCAATTCCTGGTCTGACTTGTCTATACCGTAAGCCAAACAAGCTGCTGTTGGTTCATTTATTATTCTCACAACATCCAAGCCAGCTATTGTTCCAGCGTCCTTTGTTGCTTGTCTTTGATTGTCGTCAAAGTAAGCAGGCACTGTAATAACAGCTTTTTTTATTTTGGTTCCTAAGAACTCCTCAGCATCCCTCTTTATCTTTTGCAGTATAAAAGCAGATATCTGTTGTGGAGTGTATTCCTTGCCATTTATCTTGTACTTGTAGTTTGTCCCCATCTTCCTTTTGACTCCTGTGATTGTACGTTCTGGATTACTAACTGCTTGTCTCCTAGCAGGTTCTCCAACTAGGATTTGTCCATCCTCTGTAAAAGCAACAACGCTCGGGACTGTTTTCCCAGCGTATGTTGGTCCTTCTGCACTTGGGATTATGACTGGTTTTCCACCCTCAAGCACAGCAGCACAACTGTTGGATGTTCCTAAGTCAATACCAATAATCTTTTCCATAGCCATGATTACCACCCTTTTGATTTTGATTTTGGTTTGAGCATTAGATTTTAGTGTAAATCTTGTTAGGATTGGACTTTTGGACTTCAAATTTGTTTATGAGATTGAGTGAATTGAGCGATCTGTTTAGTGTGATTTGCTCGGTTTCTCGAGTGTTCTTCTTTCTTCTCTAATCCTCCTTCTTCAAAGCTTCTTTCCTAAGTTCCTCGATTCTCCTCTCTGTTAGTACCTTCTTTTCTGCTCTTTTATGTTTTTTATACGACATAACATTCACTGATTCTAAGAGTTTAACAAGTTTGTTCATCTTGAAATCATCGTATGGTTTTATAGCTCCAAGTGCTTCGTACAAATTATAATCATATGTTTTCAAATCAAGTTCTGTGCCTTTACATGTTATTAAAGTGTCTATGTAATCGTCTACTCCTAAAAAGTATTTTAACAATGCCACTGAGTTTAAGAATATGCTCTGTTTTTCCTGAACTTCATGTTCAAATGAATTCTCGTTCATTGAATCACTATTTATTGGAATTCTCATTTTGCACCTCCATCTTGATTTTTATCAAATATTATTGAAGATTGTGATCTTGTAATTAATGAGTTTAATTCTTCCTTTAACTTTTCAGCTTCAACTTGAACCTTGCTTATCAACTCGAAGTTCATTATCTTATCTAATTTGTCCTTTGGGATTAGCTCACTTAGGTTAGCCCCCACTATTGGTTCATTGTATTTCAGATAAGTCGCCCACTGCCTCACTGCCTCAGGGTCTTCTGTGTCGAGTATGAAATTTAAAAAGTACCATTGGATTACTTCACTGGAGTAAGGCTTGCAATTCACTATCTTACAAAACAATGGTTTTACACTGTGTATCAAACAACCCTTCTCTTCATCGTAAAAAACACATTTTCCGTGTGGGATTTCAGGTGTTTTTTCATTTTCTCTCTTGACCCTCTTTAGCTTGAAAACTCTCTTATTAAACAATTCAGTTTCTTCCAAATAATTCTTAATAAGTTCCTCTTCTGTTATCCCTAAGTATTTAGCTATCTCTTTTACTTCGTGTTCAAGCACGAATCCTGAACCGTGTTCACAGCACTTCCCACACCTATTACAA
>CAZNLC010000006.1:11007-13909 GCA_964573865.1 uncultured Methanosarcinales archaeon
TGAAGTTCTTCAATTATAATTCCTTTTTCCTTATCAGATTCTTCTAATAAGAGTGCTTCATGAACCTCTGGATTGAATTTTTCCCCAATGGTTTTAATCTCTCTTAATCCAATGTTCTCAAGTATTGTGTGGAGTTGGGCGTATATGAGTTCAACGCCCTTCTTGAAGTGTTCAAGGTTCCTAGAGTTCTTTATTGCAAGCTCAAAACTGTCAAGCACTGGTAATAATGATTTAACAAGTTCTACTCTCTCATAATTCTTTAACACCTCTGTGTCTTTTTTAACTCTCTTTTTGTAGTTCTCGAATTCTGCCTGAAGCCTCTTTAAGTTGTCAATAAGCTCCTTTATTTCCTTATCCTTTTCCAAAACCAATTTTTCAAGTGCTTCTACTCTTTCGTTTTTATGAGTCTCCTCTGTATTTTTATTACCTTTATTATTTTTATTATCTTCATTATAATGTTTTTCTTGTCTCCCTTGTTTACTGCTCTTTTTTGTTGAGTTGTTCTGCTGTTTTTTGATTTCTTGAGTTAGTTCTCTATCTTCTGATGTTCTAGAGTTTTTGTCAATTACTCCATGAGTTTCTACATGAGCATTATGGTGAACATTGTGCTTTGCTTCTATATCTTGATTTTTGTGCATTGTCACACCCCAAAAAATAAAATTAAAATTGTAATTTGCTCAAACTTAATCTATATTTATCCTCCTCCCTGTCCTCTTTGTTTGTTGTTTTGGACACTCTACCCTAAGGACTCCATTCTTAAACTCCGCTTTTGTTTTCTCTGGAATCACTTGCATAGGCAGTGGAATCCTTCTAAAGAATCCCTGCCTTTGTGCTTCATAAACATAGTAACCCTTCCTCTTCACCTGCTTTTCTAGCTTCTTATCAACTTTAACCTCAATGGAATCCTCTGTAACATTCAAGTTTATGTCCTTCTTGTCAACACCCGGAAGTTCGAACTCTGCAACAACACTCTTGTCTGTTTCATAAACATTAACCGCTGGGGTCCTAAACTCTTGAAACACTGCAGGCGTCACTTCCATCCTGTTCGGCAGAGGTGATGGTAAAAGATTCCTAGTTCCTCTAAAGAAGTTATCAAACATTTTATCCATCTCCCTTTGTATGCGCCTTATCTCATCAAAGATATCCATACGCACCACCTCCTTTTGTTTATCTTAAATCAACAAATAAATATTTAAGTGAACTTATATAAAAATATTTCTCTTCTTAAAAATATATTTTACAATATATTTTATATAATATTTGTGGTTGTGTAACTCCTAAATCCTGGGGAACGCTACAAGAATCAAGATAAGCACACAAACAAAAAAATGCACAAACAAAAGTTTAAATATTAAAAGAAAATTAGGCTAAGTATGACTTGTTTAGTGGCAATAATTGGTTCTGGGAAAGGAACCTGGAACCAGTTGTTAAAACTCATCAATGCTGAGGAATGGGAAAAGGTAATCTTAGTTGGAAAACCATTCTTCACAGAAAGATTTGAAAGATTCAAAACAACACTCAAAGACAAGAATCTGGAATTGATAAAGATTGATTTTGAAAATAAAAATTATGATGAGATTGTAAGGGAACTCACGGACCAGCTTTCAAAATTGATAACTGGAACAGAGGTTGCACTGAACCTTACCTCAGGAACAGGCAAGGAACACATGAGCATAATATCAGCAATACTAAAGACAGGGCTTGGTATAAGATTTGTTGACTTTGACAACGGGGTAAAAGAGGTTTAAAAAAGCGTAAAAGAAGACGGAAAAGCAAAACAGAGCAGATTTAAGATTTACTAATAACAAACCTAAAAATCCAAAACACTGCTAAAACCCACAAGCAATAAAGAGTAAAATTGTAAAATAAACTGTAAAATAAAAATTATAAAATAACCTAAGGGGGACAATAATTTGCCTTGCTTGCCTTATTTCTCACCAACTCCAAGCCTAACCTTCCTTGACTTGACCTTAAACTCCTTACCCTTTATAGAATATTTCACAATAGCAGCAGGTAGTGTAAACCAACCGAGGATTGAAAGTTTTGATTTTACCTTATAACTCACAATTCTCTCATCGAACTTATCCAAAACTCCCAAATCCCACCTTAAGATTGTCCCTCTTGAACTCCTCTTAACAACCTTCTCTGGTTTTAGTGGACCAATATCCAACGATTTTTCAACCTCTGCAATATTTGGAATAACATCAATAAGCTTCACTTTAGAAACAGGTTTTGAACCACGATTCTTAACACTAATAACAACCTTCAACTTTGAAATGCCTCCTTCCTTTAATTTTATCACAGAAGCTTCCTTCTTAACAACAACAGGAATTCTAAAGATATAGTAGATTACAAGGTTTATACAAAGCAACAACAACAATAGGAATAAAGGCCAATAATTCTCGTTGATAAAAACCTCAGCGGATTCGCCCTTAGCGAGCTTTAAATTCCAACTTAGGTATCTCTTAGAACCTTCCTTGTAATAATAAGCTTTTGGACTTGTTCTTGAAAACATCGATTCAAACCAGTTTGTTCTGTACTTCAACAAATAATTAGCTGCTTTGTTCCCCTTATTCACAACCTTTATCCTAACTTGCTTTGTCAAGAAACCTTTCTTAATGCTCTTCTCCTCATAAAACTCAGAATAGCCAACAATAGCATAAGGTTTTGAGAATTGTTTAATACTCTCACCATCAGGTGTGGCAAGAATTACCCTAAAGAAATCTTGTAATGGACCTTGTGTTGGACTCAAATTAAGAGGAATTCTAATGACCTTTTCTTCATGAGGGCCAAGGTTAACAAACAATTCCTTGTTAACCAAACCACTATTCACCTTCAGCACTAAACCTCTAAAATCAACAACAGCCTTATTCTTAAGCTCCACACTTATGAAGGACTCCTT
>CAZNLC010000007.1:0-12753 GCA_964573865.1 uncultured Methanosarcinales archaeon
GTTGAGTATAAATCACTATGCTTTTGAGTTAACATCAAATCAGTTCCAAACACACTGTAAAGATTCTGCAGTCCTTTTTTGAACAAATCAGCCACTCTCTCATAGTTTTTCCTATTGGCTATAAGTTTCAACAACTTTATTCCATACTTACTTCTTGTTTCGTCATCCTTAACAAGGAAAATCACATAATCATTTCCCCATTTCACTATCTTAAAAGCTTCGTATCTTACCCCATAAGCCTTGTCTGGAGTTCTGTTAAACTCAGAACCTGTTTTGCTCTTAAAATCGAGAATTCCGTCTGATAATCCCTCTAAGATCCTCTTGACTTCCTTCTCACTAAATCTTCTTCTCTTATTGTGTATCTTCCAATCCAACCCTGACAACAAATCAGCAAGTTTTTCCTCAAAATCCCCTCCATCAACATTTACTACATAACCGTGCAATCCATTTATTAATGACAGCATTTCATTATAACTAATATCAACACCTTCACAGCTCTTATAGAGTTTTGAGAATTTTTTATTTAGTTCATTATCAACATCCCTATCCCTACTGCTCTTTATTCTCTCATAAGTGTCCTTGTCTATCTCTTTAATACCGAAGAAGAAACCAAGATAGTTTTTTCCATCATCACCAGTTACTGGTGCGGTGAACTGAACAACTAATTTATAATCATCACCATCTTTGAACACACCTGCATAATTGCCTTGTATTAACTCCCCATTATTTATTTTACCGTCGAGTAACTCGTCAAAAATCTTTCTTGTTTCAGAATCAAGGTTTGGTTCTATTTCAACTTCAACATTCTCCTTTGAAAAATACATTGCATCTCCAAGAGCTTTAACATATGGATTGTATTTGTTTATAGACGGGTCTGAAGCTGGAATTACTTTATCAAAACCCTCAACACTTCCCTCAAGAGTTGACTGCACATTAACACTATTGTTGGTCCTTGAAATTGCCTTTTTACTAGGAATTGCCGCTGTCAGTGTACCGGCGAGTATTAATGATAGTATTGCTTTTGTTGTTTTGTTCATAAACACACCCCCAAGCATGATTTAGTACATTTAGTGTTGTATAATTTTGTCTCTGGACTGGAATAACAGCCCTGTTTATAAATCTTTCCATTTTTATCTATTCTAGAGTAGATACAATACTTCGTTATTTAAAAACTTTTTGAAGATTTCAAATCTTTTTTCAACGGAGAAAAAAATTATTTCATTCTTGCTAAACTCTTCCTTATTATCCCAGTGGCTGTTTTAACAAATAGATAAGTGCCTGAAAGTATTAAAACTGGTGCTATTCCAAACAAAGCTGCTGAAACTCCTGCTGTTGTTAGTAATGCTGTATCATTATCTGCTAAGAATGAAATTACTTTCTTCTTAATGGACAATGGTTTCTTACCAGAATCCATTTCTAAGACTATCCTTCCATTTTTGAAAACTCTTATCCAATCAAGTTTTTCTGGTATGAGAATTGCTGTTGAGCCCTCAAACCTTTTAGTGAAGCCAGCTGCTGCAGCGTGTTTTGTGCCATACCCCCTAACTGCTTTAGTAAACTTTATCATTGCTCCATAATCAAAGAGTTTTCCCTTGTTTGTTATGAGTATAGCACCGTCTAAGCTTGCAAGTTTTTCAATAACAGGTTCTATGCCTTTTGTACTTATGCTTACGCTCTTCAAAATTTTCGGGTAGAGTCTTGTGTAAGAATTCCTAAACGATTTTTCATCACTTATTATGAAGAGAGCTCCTTCACCCTTTTTACTTGCAATGCTTCTAACTATTCCAAGAATCTTATTGTAAACCTCTTCTTTCTTCATAAGAATTAATAATACTAACTTATTAATAAATTTGTTTATTTAAAATACTTTAAAAGAAAAAATTATGGATTTTAATCAAGAATTTTCACCTCACAATTTGCTAATTTCTTGAACAACAAAGCATCGTCTTTATCTCCAACTATACTTCCGTAGTGCATTGGAATTGCTATTTTTGGTTTTATAATATTGGCAGCTTCTGCTGCTTCCCTTGCATTCATGGTGTAAGTTCCGCCAACGCACAACAACGCAACATCAATGTTGTTGAGGTCTTTCATCTCATCAATAACGTCAGTATCTCCTGAATGGTATATTCTAACATTCTCAACTTCTAAAACATAACCAACCCAGTTGTTTATTTTTTTGTGGAATTGTTTATTCACATTATAAGCTGGTATTGTTGATATCTTAACATTCTTTATTTCAAGTTCAGAGTATGGTTCCACAACCTCAAATCTTAAACCCTGTAGCCTTGAGAGTGTGCTGCTACAATCTGCAGGTGCAACAACCACAGTATCCTCTTTAACAATCTTTTCAATATCAGCAATGCTACAATGGTCATAATGACCATGAGTTATCAAAATCAAATCTGCTTTCTCAGGTTTTAGTATTTGAAATGGGTCTATGTATATTATAAGATTCTTTGTTCTTATCTTGAATGAAGCGTGGCCCTCCCAAGTTATGCTTACACCTTTATAATCTAAGGTTTTCATACAATCACCCCTTACTTCCTATATTTTTTAAGATTTCATTTGCGAAGTTTGAAGCTTGCTTTGGTGAATTTGCAGTAACTATACTCCCATCAACAACAACTCCTTGGTTTAAGTAGTGCGCTCCCTTGTCTTCTATCATCTTAACAAAGGAATGGTCCCAAACAGTTGCTCTCTTATTTTCCAACAATCCAGCATTGGCAAGTATGACTGGAGCCAAACAAATTGCTCCTATTGTTTTGTTTTGTTTGTAAGCTTCTCTCACGATTGAATGAACCGTCTCATCTTTAAAGTAGGTTGTAGAACCAGACCCCCCAACGAGCACAACAGCTTTATACTTTGAAAGGTTTTCAAGAGCTTCCTCAAGTAATAAGTCAACATCAACTGATTTTCCAAATATGCTAACTGCTGTTCTTGAAGTGCTTGCAATGTCGACTTTGAAATTATTATTCTCAAAAATATTCTTTGGTACAACAAGTTCCTCATACCTAAAATTTTTAGGAGCTACTATCATTAGAATTTTGTACTTCATACCTTGTTGAACACCCTGTTGGGATGTCTGTTTATCATTCACACTATGACCGCAACCACTAATCAAAAACATTAACAGTATCAAAATGACAATATTATAGTTTCTCATCCTACTGTTCTTGTTATTCTTATTAATCATTGCTTTTGCTCTCATAAAGTATAAAGTGTTGAGGATAATATTAAAATTTTTTGCTCAAAAATGATTATAAAAAATTTGTAGGAGAAAACTTTAAAAAAGCAAAGTGCTTTTTGATGATTATGATGCAATTGGTATTTCTTGGAACTGCAGGTGATTCTGTAGTAGTTGGAAAACAATTGAGAGCTTCTGGAGGGTTTATTTTAAAGATTGGTGAATACCAATTTCACATCGACCCTGGACCTGGAGCTCTTGTTAGAGCTGCTCAGGAAAAGATTGATGTTATGAAAACAACTGTTTTCTTAGTATCCCACAATCACTTAAACCACTGCAATGATTTGAATATACTGCTAGATGCTCTTACACTTGGTGGTATTGATAAGAGGGGTTATTTAATAAGCAATAACACTGTAATAAATGGTTCCGAGAGTGAAAGACCAGTTCTCACTGAATTTTACAAAAAGGCTTTGATAAAATACATGGTTGTCCAACCTGGTCAAAGGGTTGGTATTGATGATATTGAAATCTTAGCAACGAGAACAAAACACACCACTGAAAACATTGGTTTTAAGATATCAACTCCAAGGATAACTATCTCATATTTATCAGATACAGAGTACTTTAGGGGGCTTATAGATGAGCATAAAGGTGCTAATGTGTTGATACTCAATGTTGTGAAACCACGCAACATAAGTTATAAAGGAAACCTAAACTCAGATGATGCAGCAAGAATTATTGAAGGTGTAAGACCAAACTTAGCTATAATAACACACTTCGGAATTGAGATGTTGAAGGAGAATCCAATTTCAGAAGCAAGAGAGATATCTAAGAAAACCCTTGTTAATGTCATGGCTGCAAAGGATGGTTTGACGATTAACTTGGATGATTACGCTCCAAGACATGTTCAAGAAAAGATAACACACTACTAAACTTCTATTTCTCAACATTTCTTAACACAATAAAACTACAAGAGTAATTTAACAACGATATAACCTAACAAACAACCTGTTGTTAAGAATGGCATTGCAGGGTAGAATTTTTTCTCTTCAGCCTTGAACAATAAATAAGTTAAGGCGAGAGTCGCGAATAAAACAACTATGAAAGCGTTTAGGAAACCGTGTGTTTTTAAAACAGCCCCTGCAAACAAGAGTGGTAGTGCCATATCCCCACCACCAAGTATTGCTGTTCCAAAAGCTTGTCGTTCTTGTTCTGAAGTTTTTGATTTTTTTGGATGGTGAGAATTCCTCACACGCTTAGAAGGTTTTTCACTCTTCTTTATCAAAGAGTAATCCTTTATAATGCGAGAATCTTTTGTTGAGTAAGGGATAAACAACCCTGCAAATAGTTTTTCTTTACTTTGAAACTTTGCAAGCTTAATCATGTGTTTTATCTTGTTAACCGCTATAAAATCATAAATCGACACAATGAATAACAACATCGTTGCTGAAAAAACATTCATTATTGGAACAAATATTGCAGCAATCCCTGCATAAACGAACAGCTCTGTTATGTTGTGAACATAAAAGTTTGGTTTGAAAACTTTGAGAATGGATAATATTAGAGCAAGTACAAGAGCAACCCATTTTGGCATGAATGCTGCGAAAGCGATTAAAAGACACGAAAAAACTGCTATAAAAAACCAAATCTTCCAAAAGTATGTGGAATGGAGTTTCATTAGGAATAGTAGTATTACAGTTCCAAAGATTATTGACAGGAAGAGCAATAAGAAGGATGATGATTCTGGAACATCAGGTCTTTCAACATTGTACGGAAGTTCTTTCCAAGTGAGCTTACCTGTTTGTTTTGTAACCTTATAGTTTATGTACCTGCTTGTTACAAATAAACCAATAAGTTGTGCTGTTATAAAAAATAAAATCAAGAGCATTGTTATTTTAATATTGTGCTTCATTCCAATAAACCAAACATTTGTGTCTTATAAATATTTGCTTTTTGTGAGTAAAAGGAAATTTTTAAATAATCCTTCCACAACTTGTTCTGTTATGAAACAAATAAACCCTTGGAGTGATGAAATTCCCAATGATTACAAGAGAATCATAAAAGATTTTGGCCTTGAAACTTTTAACAGAGATTTACTTCCAGAGCCGAATCATCTGATGCGTAGGAATATTGTATTCGCATCTCGTGATTTGAAGAGAATAAGAGACGCTATTGTAAATAAAGAACCTTACTATGTCCTAACTGGTATAATGCCATCATCTCAAAGGATTCACCTTGGAACAAAGAATGTTATTGATAATGTTGTTTACTTTCAAGAGCATAATGCTAAAACCTTTGTTTGTGTTGCTGACTTAGAAAGTTTAGCTACAAGGAAGATACCCCTTGAAGAAGCTCGAAGAAGAGCTTTAGAATTCCACATTCCAATGTATATAGCCCTTGGTCTTAACATTAAAAAAACAATATTCTACTTCCAGTCTGAAAATAAAAAGGTTTTACACTTAGCCTATGATTTTTCAAGTAGGATAACCCTCAACGAATTTAGAGCTATTTACGGAACAGCTGACCCTTCAAGGATAGTTTCTGCTTTAACACAAGCAGCGGACATTCTATTTCCACAATTAGAATCTAAAATGCCGGGTATAATACCTGTAGGCATAGACCAAGACCCTCACATAAGGTTAACAAGGGATATTGTTGCAAGGACAAAATCAAAGTACAAATTCATACCTCCAAGTTCTATCTACAACAAGTTTGTACCGAGTTTAGATGGGAGTTTGAAAATGTCAAAGTCAAACCCACAAACATCCATCTTCCTACCTGAAGACCCTGATGTTGTATGTAAAAGAATTAAAAAGGCTTTAACTGGTGGTAGGGAGAGTGTTGCCTTACAAAAGAAGCACGGAGGGAATCCTGACTCTTGTATGATCTTTGAGCTTTACAAACAACAATTCATTAATGATGATAAAAAACTTAAGGATATTTATGAAAAGTGCAAGTCAGGAGAATTATTGTGTGGTGAATGCAAACAAATGGCTTGTGATATTGTGAAAAAGTATCTTAAAGATTTGGAGAAGAAGTTTGAAAGGGCTAAAAAAAGTGTGGATAGGATAAATTTATTAAGTTTCGATGATTAGATCTTTTGTAAGAATAAAAGAGGTGATAAAATGGGTTTTAAAGTTGCACCATTAAATGCTAATTTTATGGCAACATCAATACTCGGTTTTATACTATCGTTGGTTTTTGTTTTTCCAGAGTATCCTGATTGGGGCTTTGCATTTGCATTGACATTCTTCATAATGTTTTTAGCATCGCTTGTTTCAATGACATACGCCCCTGTTGACCTTGTTGATAAAAAACTATTCGAGAATAGTGGGAAAGAAAGTGCGAGAAAGGTGAAGGGTAGAAAAAGGAAGAGGTAATTCAACTAAGTTAAAATGTATGACATAATAATAGGAAGGGACTCTGACGATTTGAAGAAATTTGGAAAGCTTGGAACTGTTTTTATTGGGAGACAGTATGTGAAGATGGGGCAAACTAATTCTCTATCAAACCCTGTTTACTTAGATGTTGCCAGGAGTCATGTTGTTTTTATATGTGGAAAAAGAGGTTCTGGAAAATCATATACCATGGGTGTTATTGCAGAAGCAATAGCTAACATGCCTGAGGAGGTTTCATCAAATTTAGCTGTTGTCATGTTGGATACTATGGGAATATACTGGACTATGAAGTATCCTAATGAAAGAGAAGCTGACCTGTTGAAAGAGTGGGGTTTGAAACCGAAAGGATTGAATGTTAGGATTTACACGCCGAAAGGTTTTTACAAAGAATTTAAGGAAAAAGGTATCCCAACGGATGTGCCTTTCTCAATAAAACCTTCAGAACTCACACCTTTAGATTGGTGCAGAACCCTTAATGTAAATCCTGAAACTGAAGTTGGTGTTTTAATATCAAGAATAATCTCAAAGTTGAAGTTAAAAAATTATAGTTTCTCAATTCAAGACATTCTAAATGAGATAAACAATGATAAAAAAGCAGATGTGAAGGTGAAATCCTCAGCTGAAAACCATTTTTTAGAAGCTATGAGTTGGGGTTTATTTGATAAGGAGGGAACAAAGCTTGACGAGCTTGTTATTCCAGGTCAAGTTAGTGTTTTGGATGTTAGTTGTTATGTAACAACACCTGGCAGTCAAAACATAAGAGCTTTGGTTATTGGTTTAGTTGCTCAAAAACTCTTTGTTGAGAGGATGATTGAAAGAAGGAAGGAAGAATTCCAGGATTTGCACAGAAGTTTAAATTTCTTAACAGCTGAAGAATCTGAAAAGCAAGAGTTTCCTCTTGTTTGGTTGATTATTGATGAAGCCCACGAGTTCCTACCAAAAGAAGGAAAAACTGTTGCTTCTGACCCATTAATAACAATACTTAGGGAAGGGCGTCAACCGGGAATTTCACTAATATTAGCATCCCAACAACCTGGAAAAATTCACACTGATGTTATGACACAAGCAGATACTGTTATAAGTCATAGGATAACAGCGAAGATTGATATTGATGCTTTGGGTTTGTTGATGCAAAGTTACATGCGTGGTTCTTTGGATAAGTATATTAATGAGTTGCCTCGTGTTAAGGGAGCTGCTGTTGTCTTTGATGATACTAACGAAAGAATGTTTCCAATAAGAGTTCGCCCAAGGATAAGTTGGCACGGTGGTGCCTCACCAGTCGCAATTCATAAGAAAAAGAAGATTTTTGAGGAAAAAGATGAGAGTTGAAAATCTGAAGAAGACCTTTGAAATGTTAAAGAAGGAATATGAAAAGGAAGATTTGTTGAGAGATGAACTGATAAGAAGAAGTAGAGTTGTTGTAAAACTTTCAAAGAGGATTATCTATTCTGTGCATAGAAATGATTTAAAAAGTGCTAGTGAAGCTATTACTAAAATAAAGAAAGAAGTTGCCAAGATTAAATCATTAACAAAAAGTAAAGTGAGTGATGTTGGTTATTTAAGGAACGCTTTTCAAGAGTATGTTGAGGCAATTTGTTTCTATGAGTTCATAAAGAACAAAAAAATACCAACAAACAAGAATTTAGGAGTTGATGTTGATTCTTACTTACTTGGAATTTGTGACCTAACAGGGGAGCTTATGAGGTACGCTACAAACAATTTTATTAACAAGAGATTTAATATTGTTGTAGAAGTTAGAGATTTAATGAATTTTGTGTATGATGAACTGATGCTCTTTGATTTTAGGAGTGGTGAGTTAAGGAATAAATTTGATTCTATAAAGTACTCTGTCAAGAAGTTGAATGATTTAGTCATTGATATTATGAAGTTAGAAGATAAAAAGTAGGATGTAAATTTTGATAACCTTGGATAAATATTAACTAATCAAGTTTTTCTCACAAAAGATTTAAAAACATCTGTCATTCTCTTTTTCTTGTGGCGGGCAAGCTGGGGAGTTAGCCCTTCCCTGTAACCACAAATGGGCTTTACGGTGGAGCTTGTTCCAAGGGAAGGGGTTGTTGCTATACTTCAGTCCTGCTGTTCGACAGTGATTCCCTGTCCTGTAGGACTTTCCTCACTGAGAACCTGGTCAGGTCCGGGAGGAAGCAGCCATAATCAGTGGGGAAGGTGTCTACAGGGTAGCGGGGTTGAGGAGACTGCAGGGTCGCTGTTGTATAGTAGCAGCCTCAACCCTTGGACGCCCGCCACGACTCTTCTAAAAGTTTAGAACTCTCAAATCGTTTTCTAAAATATCAAGAACTACGAAATCATCCTTTTTTAGGCTGTGTTCCTCACTTAAACTATCAAAGACTAAGATTGAGTTTTGTTTTGGTTTTATAACAATTCTCTTACCAGACCCCATCAGCAACTTTGGACTGTGAACTCTACCAAAGTACGGTTCTCTAATCACAAAGTACAATTTTTTATTATTCTCTGTTGTGTTTTTAACAGGAAGACCTCCTGCTGACCTGAACCAAGCCTTTGTTCCTTGGGCAGTTGCCACTATAATTCCAGATGATAATTGTTCTTCGGATTTGTTTCCAACAATGAGCTCATACCTTATTGTTTTATAGCTCTTTTTAGAACCTATGAAAACCTCGTTAACAGCTTTTTCCTCAAGCTCTTTATTATTAATTCTAACCTTTATTCTCGACAATCTTACAACACTAAAATTTTGGTTTTTCATCCTTAACAACTGTTTGAACTCTTCTGTAGAAGTTGTTGTCAAAAATCCCTCTTTCTCCAATGGTTTCGGATTTAAGCCAAGAATTATTGTTTCTTTAACAAAATGAGCTGTTCTCAAGAAAGTGCCATCACCACCTATCGTTATTATCAAAGAGTATCTCTTGCAAATTCTTCTGTTACAAAGAATTTGTTTTCTACGCTTTCTACTGATTATCTTAGAATCACAATTGTAAATTGATTTAATCAATCTTTTAATCTCAGAAGCTTCTCTTTTGTAACCTTCTAAGTATATGATTAAAGGCATTCTGAAGATGGTTTTTAAGTTTGTCATTATCATCAACTAATTGTAGTATTATTCGAGTATTATCGCTGGTTTTCCAGGCATTGCTTGTTTTGCTTTTTCATAACTTGAGTTCTTCTCGAATTCTAATTTTACTTCAATGTTGAATTCCTTCTCAAGTTCTTGTCTTTCCTCATCTATCACTGAGAACTCATCTTCTGGGGTTATTTCTTCCTTAATTAAGAGTTGTGGATTTTTAACAATCTTTTGTATAATTTGAACTGTTTGCTTTGACCTTTTCTTAAATTCTTCTTCCTGCATAACTTGCTTTGTTATTTCACCAACATTTCTTGTTTTTTCCATAATTTTTGACACTTTATTAAATAAAGTGTACTTCCAAGGTTCTGCAATAACAAGAGTTGCTTTATTAGCAACCTTGTTTTTCTTCTTTGCTAACTCAATCACATTTCTTAAGTCACTCCTCAAATTATCAATTACCTCATAGAGTAATTCTATCTTATCATTAATGAATTTTTCATTTGCAACAGGCCATTTTTCCAAACTCACGAAATTCTTATTTCCAAGCAGGTTCCAAACTTCCTCACAAACATGCGGTATGAATGGTGAGAACAACAATGTTGCTTTACTTATCATCTCAGTTGTTATTGCTGGTTTAACTACAGAGTAATTTTTTATCGCTTCGTTTACAATTCTCATTGTTTTTTGTATTGCAACATTTAGTTTAAAATTTTCAATATCATCGTGGACCTCTCTTATTGTTCTATGAGTTAACGATAGTAAGTACTTCTCCTTATTACTTAACTTTTCATAATCAATACTTTCTCTAATTAAATTCTCTCTATTCTTAAGCACAAACTCATAGTATTTGTTTATGAATTTGTAAACTTTGTCAACACCCTCATCACTCCACTCAAGCTCTTTCTCTGGAGAAGCTGTTACTAGGATGAACATTCTTGCAGTGTCTGGTCCATACTTATCGATTATCTCGCCTGGGTCAACAATATTTCCTTTTGATTTTGACATTGCTTCTCCATTCTTCAAAACCATTCCTTGCGTTAGTAATCTCTTGAATGGTTCATCAATATTTAACAGTCCAATATCACGAAGTGCTTTTGTAAAGAACCTTGAATAGAGCAGGTGTAAAACAGCGTGTTCTATCCCACCAATATACTGGTCAACAGGCATCCAATATTGAACAGCTTTTTTCTCAAAAGGTAATTTTTCTTCTCTTGGACTACAATACCTCAAGAAATACCAGGAACTGTCAACAAAAGTATCCATTGTATCTGTTTCACGCTCAGCTTCCCTACCACAAATTGGACACTTTGTTTTCAAGAAGGTCTTTGATGTTTTTATTGGGTTGCCCTGACCTGTGAACTCAACATCCTTTGGAAGCAGAACAGGTAGTTGGTCATAAGGAACTGGAACATAACCGTGTTCTGGGCATTTCACAAAGGGAATTGGGGTTCCCCAATACCTTTGCCTGCTTATTAACCAATCCCTAAGTTTGTATTGAACAGTCTTCTTTCCAATGCCCTTCTCTTCCAAATACTCTATTATTTTCTCTTTTGCTTCCTCATTGTCCAAACCATTGAAGATACCAGAATTAACCAAGTCGCCTGGTCCTTCATAAGCCCTAGTCATTTTCTCAACATTCAATTCATAACCGTCCTTTGGTTGAATGACAACCTTCATTTTAATATTGTATTTCTTTGCGAATTCAAAATCACGCTGATCATGGGTTGGAACTGCCATTATAGCACCTGTACCATAATCCATAAGAACAAAGTTTGCAACATAAATTGGAATCTTCTCATTCGTTAATGGATTTATAGCGTATCTTCCGACAAAAACTCCTTCTTTTGGTTTCTCCTCATCTGTCCTCGTTGTTTTTTCCTCAATAATAACCTTCCTGATAAAATCTTTAACCTCTTTCTCATATTTTGTTCCTTTAACAAGTTCTTCAATCATTGGATGCTCTGGTGCGAAAACCATAAATGTTACACCGTAGAGTGTGTCTGGTCTTGTAGTGAATATTTCTATGTGTTTATCAGAGTCAACTATTGGAAACTTCACTAATACACCTTCACTTCTTCCAATCCAGTTTTTTTGCATTAACTTAACTCTTTCTGGCCATTCCAAATTATCCAAATCTTTTAACAACTCATCAGCATACTTTGTTATTCTCAAAAACCATTGTTCAATATGTTTAATCTCGACTTTTGTTTTACAACGCCAACATTTTCCATCAATAACTTGTTCATTAGCTAAAACTGTTTTACACTTTGGACACCAATTAACAGCTGCTTTCTTCCTGTAAACAAGACCTTTCTCATAGAATTTTAGGAAAATCCACTGATTCCACTTGTAGTACTCTGGCTTGTAAGTTTCAACAATTCTATCCCAGTCATAACTAAAACCGAGTTGTTCTTGTTGCTCACGCATCAAGGCTATGCAGTTTTTAGTCCACTCTTCAGGGTTTGTTTTATGATTTATAGCTGCATTTTCAGCAGGTAGGCCAAAGGCATCATATCCCATTGGGTAAAGAACATTAAAACCTTGCATTCTCTTGAACCTAGCGTAAGCATCTCCAATACTATAATTCCTAACATGTCCCATATGCAATTTTCCAGAAGGATAAGGATACATTTCTAAACAATAAAACTTTTTCTTCGTTGGATCCTCCTCTACCTTGAAAATCCTCTTCTCCTTCCAAAGTTTTTGCCATTTTTCAGCTATTGTTTTTAATGGAACATTCTCGCTCATGAAAAAACACCTCCAGGATTATCATAAGAAGTGCAAGTTAAAGAGATATTTAAAGTTTGTTTTAATAAAAGCTAGAATTACATTGTTTGTGCTATGATAAAGTGTATTAAGAGTTTTTGAAAAGAATAAATAGGTTTGTTTATTTCTTGAACTTAGCGATTTCATCTATTAATTCAACATGTCCTAAGAACATTGCTCTGCAACAATACCTTTCCAAACCTAAATCATCAAGTACTTTTTTCTTATCCTCTCCAGCTTTAACTCTTTCAGCGTATTCCTCCCACAAGTGTCCTATTGGTTTTCCACAACTAAAACACCTGATTGGTATTATCATAAAAACACCTCAACATTAT
>CAZNLC010000008.1:0-11907 GCA_964573865.1 uncultured Methanosarcinales archaeon
CAACTGGTTTATCCTTTGCAAGTCAACACCAACCTCAAGCGGAATTTTATATTTTTCTGAGAACCTAACTGCTTTTATTTTAAAACCGAAGAACATATCAACCAGAGGGTGGAATTGAGCGTTCCATTCAATAGCATCTGGTCTTATTCCTGCAGCAACAATCTCCTCCAACTCTTCCTCACTAATACCACCAACCTCAAGCGCAAATGGGTGGGGTATTATTAAGATTGAATCCTTTGATTTAAAGTAATTAAGAGCTTCTTTAGTATCTTTAAGAGTTTTTACTAATCCTGAGATGTTACCAAAAAAATCATCATACAAGAATGCTAATAAGTGAGGGAGCTCATTTGTATGGAATTCTACTCCCTTAACCAAGTAAAACTTTTTATTAGTATCATCTGAAGCCCTATATGAAAATTCAACAAAGTGATTATTTGGTCTTAAACCATTTACCCTTAGATTCTTTTTAGGATTCTTTTTAGATGTATTCTCATTTATTAGTTCTAAGATTTCCTTTTTAGAGTTTGGGGTTTCTATCCTCTCAATTATGTCCCTATAACCACTATCGGTGTTTGCTTCCGCAAGTACAATAACATCCCTAGTTGGGTGTGCTGTTAGCCCTGCTATGATTAAATCATCTACACTTGGCTTAACTCTCTTATTTATTTCTTTCCAAACTCCAGAGTATATTCCAACATCTGTATGTACGTGAAACACAACATTGTATGGCATAAGTATACAAGAAGAGGAGGTTATATAAAAATCTTTTCATTTTTACTACTAAATAATAATTACAAATTTTAGCCCTTAATAACGCCTAGTGGAACTAGCTTAGCAACTAATTTTCCAATACCAACCTTATGAGATACAAGAACAACCTCATCAACATCCTTGTAAACATCTGGTGCTTCTTCTGCAATTCCCTTCCAGGAAACACCTCTAACATAGATGCCTCTCTGCTTTAGCTTACTAGCTACACTCTCACCCCTGAATTGTCTCAAGGCCTGTTTCCTTGACATAACCCTTCCAGCCCCGTGTGCTGTGCTTCCAAAGCTAACCTCTTCAGCTTTCTTTGTTCCTACTAAAACATAAGAAGCGGTTCCCATACTTCCCGGTATCAGCACTGGTTGTCCGGAATCCCTGTAAACCTCTGGTATTTCCTTCCTGCCAGGACCAAAACTCCTAGTTGCACCTTTCCTGTGAACAATAAGCTTTAGTTTCTCACCATCAACAAGGTGTTCCTCAACTTTCGCAATATTATGACAAACTCCATAAAGCTGTTCAACTTCTACGCTGCTTACTGACCTAAATGCTTCTCTAACATTGTGAGCTATTATTTGTCTGTTAGCAAATGCGAAATTAACTGCAGCACACATTGCTTTGTAGTACATCTGTCCTTCCTTAGAATTGAATGGAGCGTTTATTAACTCTTTATCTGGAAGATTTTCAAAACCGAACTTTTGTTCAAATAGGTGGATGTAGTCAGAAGCAATTTGGTGTCCCAAACCTCTGGAACCGCAGTGTATCATAGCTGTGATTTGGTTCTTGAACAGTCCGAATTTTTTAGCAATCTCCTCGTCATAGATTTCCTGAACCATTTGTACTTCTAAGAAGTGATTGCCGCTTCCCAAACTTCCGAGTTGGTTTTTACCCCGCTGCAATGCTCTGTCACTAACGAATTCAGGATTTGCTTCTCTCATATAACCATACTCTTCTGTTCTTTCTAAATCCTGTTTCAGTGCATAACCGTGTTCTAAAGCCCAATTTGCACCTTTTGCTAAAACCTCTATTAGCTCTTCCTTTGTTAGCTTAATTCTTCCACCAACACCAACACCAACTGGCACCCTCTTGAAGATCTCATCAACTATGTCCTTTATTTTATTTTTAATCTCTTCAAAAGCAACATTTGTTTTTAGTAATCTAACACCACAATTTATATCATAACCAACCCCTCCAGGGCTTATTAAACCATCTTCCACTCTAAAAGCCGCGACTCCTCCTATTGGAAAACCATACCCCTCATGAGCGTCTGGCATTGCCAAAGCATGTTTAATTATGCCTTTCAACGAAGCTACATTCATAAGTTGTTTTAGGGTGTTATCCTTGTTTATGTTTCTGATGAGTTTTTCAGAACTGTAGATTATTGCAGGGACTTTCATAGAACCTTGTTTTTCAATCATCCAAGTATAATCATTCAATTTTTTTAGTTGAACATTCATGGTAACACCTCCAATTTGTCTTAAATTGAATTTTTTGCTTCCTTATTTGTTTGTTCTAATCTTTATTTTATCCTCTCAAGAAGTATTGCAGGGCAAACTCTAGTAACCCCATTTATGTTTTTAATTTTTTTGGTGAAGTTCCTGAGTTCTATGTGGCTTTTAAACCAAAACTCAAGCATCAACATATGATCTCCTGTTGATGTGTAAAGTTTCTTGATTTTTGAATTGTTTTTTAATTCTGTTATTACCTCTGTATAAAATTCTGGTTTAATATCTATTCCTATTAAGCTTGTATTCAAGCCGAGTGCTTTTAAATCAACATCTATTGTAAACCTCTTTATTATTTTATCATCTAAGAGTTTTTTAATCCTCTTTCTAATGGATGTTTCTGTAACCCCAAAATTTTTAGCTATTTGTGTGAATGGTATTCTGGAGTTTTTCATAAGTATCTTTATCAAATCAAAGTTTGAAAATCGAACCATAAAGTTTATATATCCGAACTAGTTTATAAATTTTACTGTGAAGGAGGTGATTGTAATGGAAGATAAAGAAGTTAAGGAGGGCTTTCCATTAATAGGAGAAAGATTTCCAAGTTTGGAAGTGCAGACAACACATGGAAAACTGAAACTGCCAGAACACTTTAAAGGAAAGTGGTTTGTGTTGTTTAGTCATCCAGCTGATTTTACACCAGTGTGCACAACAGAGTTTGTAGCGTTCCAAAAGAGATACGACAAGTTCAAGAAACTCAACTGCGAACTTATAGGCTTAAGCATAGACCAAGTTTTCAGCCATATGAAGTGGACTGAGTGGATTGATGAAAAGCTCAATGTCAAGATTGAATTTCCAATAATAGCTGATGACACAGGCGGTGTTGCAAAGAAGTTGGGAATGATACATCCTGGTAAGGGGATGAACACAGTAAGAGCTGTTTTTGTTGTTGACAGCAACAGCATTATAAGAGCAATAATATACTACCCACAAGAAGTTGGTAGGAATATGGATGAAATATTGAGGTTAGTGAAGGCATTGCAAGTATCTGACGACAAAAAGGTTGCTATGCCAGCAAATTGGCCAGAGAATGAGTTAATCAAAGATGCTGTTATAGTTCCACCTGCATCTGATGAAGATGAAAAGAAAGAAAGGTTGAAGCAGGAGAAGGATGGGGCTATAAAGTGTTTTGATTGGTGGTTGTGTTATAAGAAAACTTAAATAATTTTAACTTATTTATTTTTAATTTGATTTTGTTGTTAAAAACAAAAAATAAAGTAATAAAGAGGTGAAATTATGCTATCAAAGATACCTACAAATCTAGAAAAATCAAGTAAGGAAGATATTGACAAGCAAGTTTTAAGATTAGGAATAATCGCAGAGTTGGATGCGATTAATCTTTACGAACAATTAGCTTCCATGACAAGTAATGAGGATATAAAGAAGGTTTTGAAGGATATTGCTGATGAAGAAAAAACTCATGTTGGAGAATTCCAAGCGATGCTTTTAAAGCTGGATAAAAAACAGGGTGAAGAATTAAAGAAGGGTGAGGGTGAAGTCAAGGAGTTGACTGAATAATCAAAGCACTATAGCAGGTTATTCTTGCCAATAAGAAGAATTATTATACCTTAACTTTCATGGATTATGGGTTAAAAATGCGTGATTTAATAAGTAAGATAAATAATTTGAAGAAGACGAGTGTTAAAAAGATTATTGATGAAAAATTGAGGATCTTTGAGGGGTTCAATAAGTCCGACAAGAAGAGTGTTTTCAGCGAATTGTGTTTTTGTATTTTAACTGCAAATTATAGAGCAGATGCTAGTATTAAAATACAGAGCGTGTTGAAAGATGAATTCTTGAGTCTCCCACAGAAGAAACTTGAGGAAAAATTGAGACTGCTCGGCCATAGATTTCCAAGAAAAAGAGCTGAATACATAGTTGAGGCTAGGAAAGAACTTGATGAATTAATGATCATTCTCAATAGAATGAACGAATTTTATATTAGGGATTGGCTTGTAAAAAATATAAAGGGTATTGGTTATAAGGAAGCTTCTCACTTCCTCAGAAATATTGGTTTTGAGAATGTTGCAATTATAGATTTTCACATAATTGATATTCTTGTTAGGAATAAAATAATAGAGAGGCCAAAAACATTGACTAAAAAGGTTTACCTTGAGATAGAGAAAGTTCTTGAAAGTATCGCTAAAAAAACGAAGTTGTCTCTTGGAGAATTGGACCTTTACTTGTGGTTTTTAGAGACTAATAAAGTGATGAAATAAAATCATGAATTGAATAGATTATAATAAAGTATAACAAAAAATATAATAAAAATTATAAATAAAAGTTTTTATTGTTAGAATCATGTGGATTCAAGAAACTTATAGGAGGTTTAAGCAGTCTAGTTATTCAAAACACGAAACAAAAAGGTTTGCTTTGAAGAGGTTCTTAATACTATTAATGGTTCTAATATCCTATTTTATATTTGTGATGTTAAAATTCGGAGTTGCTGATGGTGTTGTTGTTACATTACTAACCTGGTCTTTTTTTGTTTTTTGCACACCAATAGCAGACGCTGGTTTTCTGCTGGACTTCCCAGTAAGGTTAATAACAAAGATTAGAATGGTTTATTCTGAACTTTTCGTCTGGTTTATAGCAATAGTTATTAATGTTGTGAATCTGACATTCAACAAGGAAGTTTACGAAAAAACATTTTTACTAATGGTTTTTAAAAAGATACTTACAAATCCATACCCTTACTGGAGCATAATTTTGATTTCTGCAATTGGAACTTTCATGTCTGTTTATTTTGGTGATGAGCTCTTGGATGTTGCAAAGCATAAGCACAGGAAAAGATACATCAAACATAAAAATAAGTATAAAGTTGTGATCGCAGTGTTCATAATATTAGTTGTACTCTTAACCTATGATTTGCTGATTACAAAGCTTGGTGTGTCCATAAAATAATTAGGATTTATCAAGATTAATTATGAGAAGTACTAAGGTTATTATGTGTCAAGTGTCACCTCTGCAACATACTTAGAGTTTAGTTTTTTAATAGTTAAGTCATTGTAAGTCACTGCCTTGACTCCTGAACTTAGTTCATAGTTTTTTAGGTTGTTGTCTCCTAATAGAACGCACCTAAGCTCATATTTTTGTGGGTTCTTGTTCAAGTTCATTTCCTTAATTTCTGCTGTCAAAAATCCTTCAGTGTCCAGGAGAAACAAGATTTCTTCTAAAAATTTTATCATCAAATTTTCTAAATTCGAAGCTTTCAAAAATATTTTTTTCTCAACGACCTTCCTAACTTTTTTATAGTCAACCATCACATTTATCATTGCTAAAGCAGAGTTTTCTAAGAGCTGTTCAATACTATTACCAAAAGCTCTGAATCTTACATCCGCGGTTTTTGGTAGATACTCAAATCTCTTTATCATGTTAAAACCTCGCCAAAAAACCTTCAGTTAGTAAAGTTCTATTCCAGCTCCAAACTCAGAATTTTCATCTTTGTTGTCCTTATCATTTCCTTCTTCAACGTTCTTTTTATCATCTGAGAACATATCTGAAAAACCTGAATTCCCAACTTCAAACTCTCTTGTTTCTGATGTGCTGTGTTTTGTTTTCAGTAAATCGTTTAATAAATTTATTGCTAGTTTTATCTCTTCTGAAGAATCTGTTTTTGTATCAATTGTTATTCTCATGATATCACCTCATTCTTTCCTCCAATAATAAAGCCTTATTATTTTAAATGCTTTGTTTGTTTCGTTGCCTGATATGAATAAAAATTCTGAAAAAACCCTTTTATGATTCAAGACTAGGTAAGCGTTAGTGTTGTTTGTAATTAGTATGCTGAAGTTATAATTTCTTGCAACTGAGTGAAATCTCTCCTGGATTAAGCTCCTAACCAAGGTGTTGTTATTACTAATAACTGCATTTCTGAAATTAGGATTATACATTAGAGTCTCAAGGATGTTTGGTTGTTCTTCAACCTTACTTGTATTGAGTTGTGGAACAGCGTACATTAAAAACATGAATGTAATAACAACTGCTAATGTCATTTCGAGAGTTCTCATCAATGATTTTTTACCAAGTTGCAATTGAAACCTTAACATCCTCAACACTCCCATTCTCATAAAGTAATGGTTTTATTATGGTTTTTGCGTATACATTAACAATATCACTCGTTAGTGTTCCGTAAACAAATGTTTCATTATGAGTTGTGATATAAACACTAAAGTGTCTTGATGTTGGAAAGTTTTGTGATAAAATGTTGTAAACATATGTTGTATTTCTGAGTATGCTTGGATTTATTCCAGAAAGAACTTCAACATTTCCAAATGAGTAATAATAAGAATCTCTTAAAAGAGAAGTTTGTGTTGTTGAGTTATGAGCTACAATCAAACAATAAAAGTTTGTGTTAAATGTTGAGTTAATAATTAGGTATAAATAATCATTAGAGGTGCAGAATGTTATTTCTGAATTTTTGCTCAGCAAGAAGGAAATTCCAACATCATTATTATAAAAATCTATATAATCGGATGTTATGTTAAAACATTTTTGATTAGAGTAGTTTAGTGTGTTGGTGTTTTTGTTGTTAGAATAAAAGTTTGTAAAGTTAGCTAACTCAAACTCAAGTGAGATATTATGCTGTGTGTTATCCTTATGGTCTACAAAGTAGTATAATCTTGGTTTGTAAGCAAAGACATAATAAGTGTTGTTGTACTCTTTTGAAATTGTTTTATAAACTAATATCCTGTTCAAGTTTCGCAGTGTTGTGTTCTCAACATCAAGTGCTCTATTGTTTAAACTCGTAGAAAAACTCTTTACCAAAGTATAATTTTTAAATGTTATATTTGAGATTCTGTTATTATAAAAATCAACTCTAAAATCTCTCGTGGTTAGAAAACTGTAATTTGCAATTATTTGATTAAAAGCCTCGTGTTCGTAACTAAAATTGGAATTTATAATGTAAAATAGATTTTTCGTTGAGAGATTAGGCATAATTAGGATTCTCCCCTCATCTGTATAGAAGAATTCATTCTCAAAGGCTGAATCTTTGATTATTGTGTTATTGTAAGACCATGATAGTGGAAAATCAAGTATTAAAGGTTCCTCACCACTTATGTTAGATTTGACAAAGAGAACTATTCTATGAACATTCCAGTATAATCTTTTTATGTTGGTTTCAACAATCTTATTTAAGGACTCTGTGCTTGTGTCGGAGCTTAGGTTTGGTCTTATGAAGAAGAAAACCCAGCTTAGGTACAATAAAAACAATGAAACGCTGATGATAGTATCTATTTGAGTTGAAGCTTTTTTTTGTTGGTGATGCATAACAAATTGTTTGTTGTTTAAGTATTTAAAATTATTGAGGAACTATCCAAAATCCTATTTATCAAAATATTTTTATATGTTATTGTTATTCCAAGTGATATGACTAAGAGAGAAAAGTATGATGCGAAGAAGGTTGAATCAGAAGTGCTTGAATTTTGGAAGAAAAACAGGATTTATGAGAAGGTTAAAGAGAAGAACAAGGGTAATGAGAAGTTCTATTATTTAGATGGGCCTCCATACACAACAGGAGCAATCCATATTGGCCATGCATGGGGTAAGGCTTTGAGGGATTCTATAATGCGTTTTAAGAGAATGCAAGGTTTTGATGTTTGGGATAGACCAGGCTTTGATATGCACGGTTTACCAATAGAGGTTGCTGTTGAGAAGAAACTTGGGATTAATGACAAAAAACAAATCACGCAAGAGTTTGGACTTAATAAATTCATAGAGGAGTGTAAGAAGTTTGCTCTTGAACAAATGTATCCTATGATAAGAGATTTTAAGAGAATTGGTGTTTGGATGGACTGGGATAATCCTTACATGACTATTACAAATGATTATATTGAAGGTGCTTGGTGGGCTTTGAAAAGAGCGAGTGAGAGAAAACTATTGTATGAAGGCCTAAAAACAATGACTTGGTGTCCCAGGTGTGCAACAGCTCTTGCTAAGCACGAGCTTGAGTATAAGACAATAACTGAAAAATCAGTGTTCGTGAAATTGCCAGTTCTGGATGAGGAGAATAAACCAACAAACACTTATCTAATAATCTGGACTACAACACCATGGACTTTGCCATTTAACCTTGCAGTGATGGTTCATCCTGAATTTGAATATGTCAAATTAAAGGTGGATGATGAATACTGGATTATAGCTAAACCATTAGCTAACTCTTTAATGGGGATTGTTGGTAAGAATTATGAGGTTGTTGAGGAGTTCAAGGGTGAAAAGTTAGATGGTTTAAGGTATAGACCACCTTTCTGGGAAGAGGTTCCACAAGCTAAAACACTCTTTAAGGAGAACAAGAGAGCTTTTTCTGTTGTGTTGTCAAGTGAATACGTTGATTTAAGTTCTGGCTCTGGACTTGTACACTCAGCACCTGGTTGTGGACCAGAAGATTATGAGGTTGGTAAGAAGTATGGTTTACCTGCTTTTAACATTTTGGATGAAGAAGGGTTTTTTACAGATGAAATTCCAAAGTTTAAAGGTTTCAGAGCAAAACAGGATGATGAGAAATTTATAAAAATGCTTGAGGAGAAAAAAATCCTCGTGAAAATTACTAATGTTGAGCACGAGTATGCTCATTGTTGGCGTTGTAAAACACCTGTTATTTACAGGGCAACAAAACAATGGTTCTTGGCAGTGAGTAAATTAAAGAAAGATATGATAAGTGAGAATTCCAGAGTGAAATGGGTTCCTGACTGGGCAGGTGATAAGTGGTTTAAATCATGGCTTGAAAACCTACAGGATTGGTGTATTTCAAGACAAAGATTCTGGGGAATTCCACTACCAATATGGAAGTGTGAGAATTGTAACCATATAGAATTAATAGGTTCAAGAGAAGAGCTTGAGAAAAAAAGTGGTAAAAAGATTAATGACTTACACAGACCTTGGATTGACAAAGTAAAGATAAAGTGTCCAAAGTGCGGTTCTGAAATGAGCAGAGTTCCTGATGTTTTGGATGTTTGGTTGGATTCTGGAGCTGCTTCTTGGGCAACAATAGGGTTCCCGAGTGATAAAAAATTGTTTGAAAAACTCTGGCCTGCTGATTTGATTCTTGAAGGTAAAGACCAAATAAGAGGATGGTTTAATTCTCTAATGTGTTTGAGTTTTGTTAGTCATGGAAAAGCTCCTTTCAAAGCTGTTTACATGCATGGTTTTATAAACGATGCTCAAGGAAGGAAGATGTCAAAATCACTGAAGAATATAATATCCCCTTATGAGATTATTGATAAGTTTGGTGTTGATGCAATGCGTTATTACATGATTTCAGGGGCTAATCCTGGAGTTGATTTAAACTATAATTTTGAGGATACTGTTGTAAAGTACCGTAACTTAGGGGTTTTGTGGAACATACAATTTTATATAATAGACCTTGCAAAAAACTTTAACATAAAACCGAAGAGCGTTGAAGAATTAGAACTTGGATTAGAGGAGAAGTATATACTCTCAAGGTTAAACTCTACAATAAAAGAGGTTACTGACAAATTTAACACTTATCGCTTGAATGAAACAGCAAATATTATTGAGAGCTTGTTCTTAGATTTAAGCAGAAGATACATAAGAATAACAAGGGAGAAAGCTCTGAAACAACCAGAACTTGTTTTGTCCATTGTATTCCATGTCTTTTTGGAAGTGATAAAGATTTTCTCAACAATTTCTCCATTCATAACAGAAAAGATATATCAGAATCTGAAAGAATCTTTTGGTCTTGAAAAGGAAAGTATACACTTATACGAGTGGCCCTCCTACAATGAAAAATTAATTGACAATAACCTTGAGGAAGAATTCAAGATTGCATTTGGAATAATACAATCTGCCTTATCAATAAGGGATAAAATAAACTATGGGATTAGGTGGCCTTTGAAGGAGATGATAATTGTAACAAAAGATGAAAAAATTGTAAACAGTGTTAATCACCTTTACAGAATAATAAGTGAACAGGTGAATGTCAAAAAGGTCGTGTTGAAGGAAGAAATGGCTCTGGAAAAGAAAGCAAGGTTAAATTATAAAGCTTTGAGTCGTGACTTCAAGGATAAGCTGGCAAGCATTATTGCTGAGGTTTCGCAAATAGCTCCTGAGATGCTATTGAAGAGGTTAGAAACAGAGGGTTTCTATGAAGTGAAAACAGAGTTTGGGAAGGTGAAACTAACACAGGAACATATTATAAAAGAAGAACTTCCACCAAGTAATATGGAAATTGCCATGTTGGATAAGGCCACTATTTTATTAAATGTTGAAGTAACACCAGAATTGGAAGCTGAAGGATTGGCAAGGGAACTGATTAGAAGAATACAAAATCTTAGAAAGAAGAAAGGTCTTATGAAAAACCAGAGAATAAGGTTAGAAATAAAAACTGATGAGCAAACTTCTCTGAAAATTTTAAGATTTAAAGAAGATATAAGGTTAAGGACAGGTTCCTCATCAATAAAACTTGGTAACCTAGAAGGACTGTCTGATGAATTCTCAAGTGAAAAAATAAAGGGGAGGGACTTTTTCATAAAGATTGAGATTGAAGACAATAATAAAACAGGTTAGTTGGTTCTAGAAAGATTTTTAAATAATAAGTACTACTTTTAAAAAATGCGAGTTTTGAAAGAAACACCATTACGAGAGATTACTCTAAGAAAGTATGAAAAACCAAAATTTAAGGATAAAAGATCCCTTGTTAAAAAACTCTGTTTGAGTCTTGGAATTCTACAAACAGGAGATTCGAGAGATATAATTGTTGATGTGCTTTATGTTTTAATGGTTAATGCAAAGAAAAAAAGAGAGTTAACATCTCAAGAGATTCAGGAAGAAGTGATAAAGTTTAGGAAGAAGAAGAAGTTGTCATTGTTAGGAACAGCCCACTCAAATATTAGGAGACAATTGCTTAGGTTAAGGGAGATTCTTCTTGTTGAAAAGAGGAGGAATAAGTATAGGATAAGTGAGTTCTTAGGATTAAGAGAGATAATGGAGACCAAGATAAAACCATATGTGATAAGTGATATCCTCACAAGAATTGAGGAGTATTGCTCGGAAGTGGACAGTAACTTCTTCAGAAAGAATTAAATTTAAGACGAGAAAAAACAAAAATAGTAAAGTTTAAATATTAAAGCGTTTTATTTTTCAGACGAGGTTAAACCTCAAGAATAAAAAATTAAAGGGTGGTAATGAATGGCACAGAAAGTTGCAAAAGTAGGTGTAAAAAAAGAAGCAGGGTACCTCTACTTCGTGGACAAGCACGGAGATGTGTCAAGGGCTAAGATGGCTCGTGGAGGAAAAGTTCGTGGTAAGAAAATAGAGAAAGTTGCAAAGGTTGGTATCAAGAAGGAACCAGGATACCTCTACTTTATAGACAAGCAAGGAGATATTTCAAGAGCTAAGATGGTGAGAGGCGGAAGGAAGAGAAAGAAAAAAGCAGCGAAGAAGAAAAAGAAAAAGAAAGCCAAGAAGAAAGCAAAGAAAAAGAAGAGAAGAAGATAAGTAAAATAACATTCTATTTTTTTCTTTTCTCTTTTATCTCACAGGACAATCTTATTCTCAAGGTTTAAAAATAATATTACATTCTCTTATTATATGCAACCAAGTATAAACCCAGATTTGTGCCTTAGATGTAAGGGACGCCTTTGGTGTGGACTTGACCATTGCCCAATCCTAACAAAGAAGA
>CAZNLC010000009.1:0-10902 GCA_964573865.1 uncultured Methanosarcinales archaeon
CAAGTACCTGTAAACATAGCTTCCATTTTTAAGGTAGTCAAATGATATTGCTGTCAATGGCCCAATAAGGAAAATAAGCTTAAGGTAATTGTCAGAACTTTTTAGAATGTCTTCAAGACGGGTTGTTATATAGGGTTTTGAGAGTTCACCAAGTTTTAAGAAGTATAAGTAATAGTGGGTATAAAGAATACCAGCTGAGAATTTCAAAGAAGCTGCAAGAATTCCAGAAGCAATTGCTCCTTTTAAGTATTCCTTTCTATGTTTTATCCAATCAATTATTTTGTAGGTTAGTGTTGCTTTTTTCCTAACAAGTACTGTGTGAATATCATCAACTTCTTTTCCAAGGGCAGTGTTAGTATAATCTGCTATGAGTCCATCTAAATTGCCGTTAAACGCGTTGTCCACTATATCTTCGAGCTTATTCGATGGTTTTGCATTCATCGTGTTTTCGTGCTCACAAAGATATTGTTGTGTTAAAAACCTGAGGTTGTGTGAAACAAACAAAGAAACTATAAAAAATTACTAATTAGAATCAAAATTTTAAGATCAAAGTATCAAATAGAGAAATAATAAAGCAAGAATAAGTAATAAAGTAAGAATAA
This sequence comes from uncultured Methanosarcinales archaeon, assembly GCA_964573865.1. Classification (GTDB taxonomy): domain Archaea; phylum Nanobdellota; class Nanobdellia; order Woesearchaeales; family WAPY01; genus CAZNLC01. The sequence continues at coordinate 603 of CAZNLC010000009.1, forward strand.
ATATAGTAGATATAATATAGTAGATATATTAAGTAACTCTTAAATTTCTATTTCTTACCATGAGTTTTTGTTTTCACCCTGAAAACAAGCAAGTATAGGAGTGTTAGTACTATTAGTAGTATGAGCACTGCTAAGAAGAGTGTAATCATACTTTCACTCCTGTTTTCATTTGGATAACTCTCTTCAGCTGATTTTTTCTCCTTATAAACCCTAATATTTTTTATTGTTTTTTGGGTTCCATCACCCAAAACTATTGTAACATGGTAATATCCTGGGTCTAAGTAAACTCTGGCAGAATAATTCCCCTTTACCGGCTTTTTTGTATCAACACTTACTATATTACCTCTTGAATCCTTCACTATAACATTGATAGTATCAGTTAGAGGAACTCCAAGCTCATTATTGAGTTTCACACTATACTCTAAATAACCTTGCTTTCCTTCTGCATTAACACTGAAGATTCTGTGTTCAGGCTCAAATGTTGAGTAGTCAAAGACTGTTTCTTCAATGTCTTGTAAAACATTATTAGAGTCGTAGAGTTCTGTTAGAAGTTTAGCGTATGTTAATTTTTCATCAACACTTAAAGGTATGTTTACACACCTAATATCAACTATTGCTTCAACATTAAAACTTTCATCAACAAAGGTTTTATCATCGTTGTAAAGCTTCACATGGAGGGTATTACTCACAACAGGTTGTTCTGGAAGTTCTATTGTGGAATTTGTTTCATTTATATCAGCGATTATTATCCTATAATTCATCAATGACCTTGTTGCTTGTGAGAAACAAACACTTATTTCTGTGGATTGGTCTTTGAGAAGTGGAAACTCCTTCAAACTCGCGAAGACTATTCTTGTCATATTGCCAACAACTGGAACCCTGAATAAAACAATGGACTTGCCAACATCCGATTCTGCTGTTAATTTCACAACATAAGTACCAACAGGGAGTTTTCCAAGATTGAATTTTATTATTCTCTCACCATCTGCTGCGAAGTGCAGTGTTTTTGTTTTCTTGAGTTTTTCAGCAGCGTTGAACGACTTTAGTATATCACCACTGAGAACGCCCTTTGACTTCAGCTCTTTTAAACTCTTGTGTTTTGCTTCATTCCAGAAGAAGACCTCATACTTTAGGTTTACATCCCTTGATTTACCATAGTTGTGTAAGGGTATTGACACTGTTATACCATCTCCATATTCAAACTCTGGGAAGAATGAACCAAACTCGTATTTTTTATCATTGATGTAAGCCTTATCCTGTACAAACTCAATGTAGTTTGAACTTTGTGACTCCACAAAGAATGAAACTGATGTTGAGTACATGCCATAAAGACTTTCTTCCCCTCCAACATTGTAACTGTCCATAAAATTGAAGAATGCAATCTTGTAATTGCCAGATGGAAGGTTTTCTGGTAGTTTGTAGTTTATTGAGAAGTGTTTCTTTGAATTCCTCCTGAAATTTATTTCCTCGCCAACAATGATTTCATCAACAATAGAGTATGGTTTGTATTCTCCTTCTCTAATAAGCTCAAGTTTCACAGAACCTTCAACAAAGGGGTGGTATTTTTCAAGGTTTGAGAGTTCCAAATCAAAATCAATATGCATAGTATCTCCTGCCTTATACCTAAGTTTATTGATGTAGAGATTCTTGAAAACAACATCAAAAGCCCCATAATTTTCCCTGTAGTTAGAATACTCCACAGCTGTTGCTAATTGCAGTGAATTGAATATTAATAACACAATTGCAAACAAGAAGATTAGCTTTTTCAACTCCATCAAACCACCCCTTTTCATAGATTTTTATGGTATTTGAATATCTAACACTCTTTTATGATTACTCATATAAAAATTTATTCATTTTAGAAAAGATTATAAACAAAGTTATTGTTCATTAAGCTATGATGTTCGTAGATGTTCATGCTCACATAGACAAGTTTGAAGGTAAAAAATTGTTGGATATTATAGCTAATGCTGAGAATGTTGGTGTTAGAGTAATAATCAACAATGGTATTGACCCAGAAACAAATCGCAAGACACTCCAACTGAGCAGTGAGTTTAAGATTGTTAGAGCAGCACTTGGATTACACCCTGAATTTGTTGCTAACTTTAATGAAAAAATAATAGATGAGGAGCTCAAATTTATAAGAAAGAATAGTGAAAAAGTAGTTGCCATTGGAGAGATTGGTTTGGATTATTATTGGGTCAAGGATAAAACCTTATTGGATAAGCAGCGTGAGTTATTCAGTAGATTTTTAAAACTCGCTTTGAATCTAAAGAAGGTTGTTATTGTTCACTCTAGAAGAGCAGAAGCTGACACAATTGAAGTGTTGGAATCGTTCAATCTTAAAAAGGTGATAATGCATTGTTTTGGAGGGAACTCAAAGCTCGTTAAGAGAATCATAGATAACGATTGGTACATTTCAATTCCACCAATTGTTGTAAGGAGTTCTCATTTTCAGAATATTGTTAGGATAACTCCAATGAGTAATCTATTGACAGAAACAGATTCTCCATTTTTAAGTCCTTATAAAGGAAAGAAGAACGAACCAAGCTTTGTTGTTAAAAGTGTGAAGAAGATTGCTGAGATAAAGAAACTTACACAAGAGGAAACATCTCAAAACATATTCCTGAATTATCAAAGATTATTCCTACAAGGAGAATAAGTCCGAGAATGAGTCTATCTTATTTCTTTTTCATTCTTTATACTTTCTTTATACTCTTCATTCTTTATAGTATGTTTTATCAGATTCAATGTTTGAGGTTAAAACAAAAAGAGTTGCATCATTGTTCTTAGAGCTGAAATTGTAGGTTCCTCCATTGTATCTTGGAGTGTTGAATTGTGTTTTAAGGTTGGAAAGGTACTCGAAATTTGGTCTTACATTTTTTAGATATAAATCAACTTCTTCCTCACATTTTTTAATAACCTTTTTAGCTTCTTCCCTGCCGAGGATTTGTGATAAACTCTCTCTTTCAGCAAGTTTTAAACCTTCAAAATAAGATAATTTTGAGTGTTTATTCCTCGTGTGAGTAGGAAAAAACTTCTTAATAATTGCATACACTATTTTATACTTTAGTTTATAGGCATTTACTATATCATCTCTACTAACGAACTCTTGAGAGTTACTGCTCAAGTATATGCTTATGAGTCTTAGAGCTGCGTTCAGATTTATGTAAGTTTGTCTTGCTTCTTCATCCTTTAACAATCCTTTTAAACCTTGCTCACTCAAGGAATAACCCCTTCCACAAACACCTTTACGGTATAAATCCTCAGCAGCTATTCTTGCACATCCTAAGGAGGATCTATAAGAACTTACTAAATCCTCTAATTCACTTCTTAAGGATTCATCACTAAGTGGATCCTGATTTCTCTCAAACAGTGATGTTAAGACTATACTCATAAGAGAAAGTAAAGCATACTAATATAAATATTTTTCTATTAGTATAGCCTTTAGTATATTAATATATATTACTTACTTAATATTTTTTTGTATAACTCGAGAATATTATTGGCACTAACCTCCCAATTAAATGCCTCTTCAGCGCGCTTCCTCGCTTTAACTTCAAGCTCCTTCCTAAGAGTTTCATTATCCAACAAGAGTTCAATACCACGAGCTAAATCTCTAATATCCCCTGGTCTTGTTAGGATGCCGTTCCCAGCTAACATATGAGGAACCTCACCAACATTACTAGCCACTATTGCCTTACCTGCTGCTAGGTATTCAGCAATCTTCAAAGGACTCTTAGCTCTCGTTATACTATTATCTTCAAAACAAGCAACAGCAACATCTGCCTCTTTAACCAACCTTGGAACATCCTCATCGCTAACAAAGCCTGTAAAAACAAACTTACCGTTCAATTCAAGTTCATCATAAGCAATATGCTTCAACCTCTCAAGGTCAAACCCTCCTCCAACAATCATAAATCTAACATCATCCCTCTTATTCAGGATGAGTCTTGCAGCCCTAACAAGCATTTCAGCATACTGACCACCCTGAAGTTGCCCAAGGTACAGGACAAGTTTATGCTTCGACTTATCAATGCCATACTTCTTAAGCACATTGCCAGACTTGACTTTTGGGTTGAACCTACTGAGAGAAGCTCCTACATGAGCCTCCCTCATAAAGTCCTCTTTAAAACCGAGTTTTAAAGCGAGATTTTTTATCCTGTTGCTGGCGTAACTTATTGAATCAACAAGCTTTGGAATATTCTGCTCCATAAAGTTCAGGTATAAACCATATGTATAAGAGGGTGGTTTAAAGTTGTAGATTGCGTACTCGTGGTCGTCCCAATCATAATGAATTGGTTTGCCAAGAAGATAAGCACCAAACAAAGCAGGTAGTGCTGAGTGGGCAAAACACTTCTGAAAATGAACAACATCAGCCCATTTGACAAACCTCAAAATCCTCAGAATATTATAAGGCAAAGCCCATCTCCTCCTGTTAAAAGCGATTGTTTCAAACTCTCTTATAGAATTCATCTTCAACCTACCACGCTCATCCGGTGGTAGTGGAAAATAAACGAGTTTAACCTTGTGCCCCTTCCTAACAAAAGCCCTTGCAATCTCAACTATGCGAATTGTCCAAGGTTCTGAAGCAGCGTAGATATCGTGAGGATGAACCATTAGGATGTTCATTATAAAACACCTTACAAAATACCTAAAGCTTTAAACTATGTTTCTTCACAATACTTTTTTCTTCCTCAACCTCAGCAACTACCTCAACATAGGATTCAATACCTGAGTTACTGAGTTTGTTCCTCAATAACTCATCAATCTGAAATATTCCAGCAGAGTTACTCATCTTAACCCTTATGAGGACGGGCCTATCCTTGCCCTTCTCTATAATCACATTGTCTATGGATAAGGCTGAAACAGAGTGAATATCAACCTTACCTGCATTGAAAGGAATTCTTGCTCTGCCTTGAGCCATGTCTAAAGCATCTCCAACCCTAACACAACCAGCTTCTATAGTAAGTGGTTTGTAGCCTGAATGGTGAGTCATAATAGCGTGTAATATCTCTGACCTGATGATATATTTGTTTTCTCCAGAATAAACTCCCTCTAGTAACCTATTAAGTATTGGAATAGCCAATGGAATACTATACTCCTGGTGGTTAGTCCTGTGAATGCTCATGCCTAAATCATGCATTACAGCACCTAAGAAAATAATTACTTCAGCATCGTCAGAGCTTAAGCCGTAGTCCTTCTCAACACTTGACTTAACACCAGCATCCTTCAACAGTCTGAAAAGCCTTAAAGCACCATTAGCAACTATTGCAATATGAACAGGACCGTGATCAGTCAATCCTGACCTATCAATCGCAGTTATGTTAGAACACTTCCACAAAGCCTGAAGTTCCTTATCAGCCTTAACCATTTCAAAGACCCTTTCAAGCTTTTTATTGCCATTGATTTTTATGTTGAACTCCATTTTCAAAACCTCCAAAACTTTGATTTTATCATTCTTATTATTTTATTATGGTTCACTAAGAACCTGGGAATATTTTAAAACCGCGCTTCCTCTCCCAAAAATACAAGAAGATATCCATGATTATTGTAAACACAAACATAAAGATTATTAAAAAGAACCTTGGAATTCTAGCCAATCTTGTTATCAAACGCATGGTATAAAGATAAAACGAAAACTTTAAAAACATTTTGATTATATTCAGCTATTACAAATAAACTCAGGGGGTGTAGTATGAGGAATGATTGTTATCTTGTTAAGGTGAAAAAAGCAGAAATCTGGCCTAGAAAAGAAACATTAGAAGGTTATGATGGAATTGAGAATTATGTTTTTTATGAATTACCACCACTGACTGAGGAAAATCTTGTTTTAACAAACAAAGAGAGAAGAGAAACATTTGGGGTGAAAGACAAGGAATTAGTTGAGAAACTCATGGAAAACTTTGAGTCACAAAAATATGTTGAGGTTGCAAATGAGAAAAGTGTTGTAAGGTTTAACCAAGGTGGTATAGCACACTTTCTGCATGATTTAGAAACAGGGAACTATTATATAGTAGGTGTTTTTAAGACAAGGGGTAAAGATTGGACCTGGGATCTCGGTAAGGTAACAATTGCAACAGGGATTAGTAAGAACCTTGAGGAAATAGTAACTCCTGAAAAAATATTCTCAGAAGGAGAAGAGATTTTCTTTACAAGAGATGAAGGTATTGGAGTAACACTACTGACACCTGTACTGAGAGGAGAGTATAAGAATAAGGGAATAATACAAAGAACACTCAGTACGAGGTATGTAAAATCAGCAGAGAACGCGTTAGAAGACCTTAACATCAATATAATACCATCATCATGGATTAGAGATGATCCAACAATAACCTATGAAATTATTGAAGACATGCTAAAATCAAATATTATAGTAGAATACGCAAGTGAGAAAGGACCAGAGATAAGAAAAGAATTCAAAGCGTTGATAGTGTATCAAGCTGACCTTGGAGCCATAGACCATGTTCTACCAATAATGATACAATCAAAACTAAGTGATATAAAAGATGCAAGGATAAAAATACTTGATTCTGAAATTGACAGTAAAGGAAAACCACTACACAGACCAATCATACTATTGCCTGTTGATGAAATAAAAATGGATGGGCAACACATAAAAAAAGCAGAAGGTTACGCACTAAAAATAGGAGAGGACTCTTACACTATTGAAGAAACAGAATTCCAAAAATTCTCACCACTCTTAGAAAGAGCAGTATACGAATTCAGAAAATGGAGGTGATAAAAATTCCAAGGGTTCTTGTAACAGGAGGAGCGGGTTTTATTGGAAGAGCAGTAGTTAATGAGTTAAAGAAGAGGAAAAAATATGAGATAGTGATAGCTGACAATCTAAGTAAGGAATCAAGCAAAGCGATGAAAAAAAGCAATGAATTAAAAGGGGTTGAATTTCACAAAATAGACTTAACTAACGAAAAAGCAACTTTGAAAGTTATGAGAAACTGTGATTATGTCATAAACCTTGCTGCTAAAATAGGAGGTATAGGTTATTTTCATAAATACCCCGCAACGATACTATCCATAAACAACAAAATAAACTCATCTGTGTTCAACGCTGCTGTAAAGAACAATGTTAAGAGGATTGTTCAAATATCCTCGTCAATGGTCTTCGAAAACACAAAGAGATTTCCCAGTAAGGAAGAAGATGTTGCTAAAATACCACCTCCATCCTCAGCTTATGGTTTTTCAAAACTGAGCGCTGAATACTACTGCAGAGCGTATTACAATGAATTTGGACTAAAATACACAATTATAAGACCATTCAACGCTTATGGAATAAATGAATTTCCAGGGAGAGATGTTGGGTACGCACATGTAATACCTGACTTAGTAAAAAAAATACTAAAAGGACAATACCCACTCGAGCTATTAGGTAATGGAAAGCAAGTAAGATGCTTCACACACGTGACTGATATAGCATCTGGAATAGTAACAGCTATGGAGAAAAAAGCAGGGCAAAATCAAGACTTCAACATTAGCAATGATGAACCACTAACTATGCTGCAACTCGCAAAAAAACTCTGGAAGCTCTGTGATATGAAAAAACCATTCAAGGTTAAGTTCGTTCCAAGCTTTAAACATGATGTTCAAAAAAGGATACCCTCTGTTGAGAAGGCTAAGAAACTTCTTGGATGGAGAGCGAAAATAAAAATAGATGAAGGATTAAGAGAAGTTATTGATTGGTTAAAAGAACAACATGAAAAGGGTAGAATATAAATAGCAATCTCAAATGCAAAATGAAGAAATTTCTAAAAGATTTGACAATGTTGCTAAGAAATATGCTAGGAATAGTAAGGATATTGAAGAACTAATAAGGCAGAGAAGCTATGAAGAAATAAAGAAAATAATAGAAGACTATAAAGCGAAGAATAAAAAAATAAAAATCTTAGAAGCTGGTTGCGGGAATGGAGCACTAACAGTGAAACTTCTAAAGCATGATAATGTTAGAATAACAGCAGTTGATTTTTCTAAAGGAATGTTAAGAGAACTAAAGAGGAGAATAGATAGAAATTACAAAGAAAAAGCTAAAAAAGTCAAGAAGAGATTAAAGATAATAAAGGAGGATTTGACAAGATTAAAAGTTGAAGATGAACCGTTTGATTTAGTTATTCTAATAAATGTCCTAATAAATATAGCAAGTAAGGAAGAGGTTAATGAAATACTAAAAAATTTGAACAAGGTGCTAAAGAAAGATGGCCACCTAATCTTGAGTGTAAAGAACAAAATCAGCTTATTCAATCTAATAATCTTAATGTACAAAAAAGAATTAGAGTTTCCACAAGTCACATACTCATTGTGGGATATAAAAAGAATTTTAACTAATAGTGGTATGAGAATCATAAAAATTGTTGGGGTAAGATTCAAAGAAAATCCCTACAAACTAAACCTAAAATTCAACAATATAACGAAAAAAACCAAGAAAATGATAAAAAACAAAAAAGAGCTTGTACAGAACATAAGAGCAGTTATAAAAACAATTTTGATAGGAATTGAAATGTTGTTAAGGATAAATTCTGACTTTGTGATTATTTGCAAAAAAAACCAACTAAAATCTTAATAGCCCTCAAAATCGCAAATGGGATGAGTTTTAGTGCAGCGTAAAAGAAGAATAAGTATGATAAGATAGTAAAATGAAAACCCCCTATACATGAATTATTTCTGATTATTGCAAGAACTCTACCAATAATTTCTCTTTTGTTTACCCGTTCAAAAACAGCGGTCGCTTTAAAGAATGACGCATTATTATCGCCATGAAGAAGAAACATATCCCTATATGAATAAATAACCCTGTGTGTAATCTTACTATTTCCTCTTTGAAATATAGCTATGTCCAAAAATTTAATATTTTTTGTTCTCTCACAAATGAGAATATCACCTTCCTTCAAGAATGGACGCATACTCGAACCTTTAACTCTAGTAATAAAAAAACGTGACGCCTTTTCGTAACTTTTATAACCCATAATTGATAAGTAAATCATAACATTTAAAAATCTTCTTAACACAATGCTAAATATATGAAAATTGTATCAGTAATTGGAACCGGAAGAGTTGGGCTTCCATTAGCATTAATGCTTTGTGAATCAGGATTCAAGGTTTATGGAATTGACACTAATAAAAAACTGATTAGGATCCTTAACTCTGGAAGATTCCCTTTTATGGAAGAAGGAGCTCAAAAATTACTAAGAAAACACCTAAAAAAGAATTTTTTCCCAACCACAAATTATAATTTTGTTAGTGAAAGTGATGCAGTAATAATAACAGTAGGAACTCCAATCAATAAAAATAAAAAACCAGATTTTACAGCACTGTACAATAGCATCAACAAAATAGTGCAGTTAATGAAGAAAAAGCAACTCTTGATTTTGAGAAGCACAATCGCACCTGGCACTACAGAAAGAATAAAGGAAATAATCGAGAGAAAGAAGGGAATAAAAGAAGGGAAAGACTTCTTCATAGCACACTGTCCAGAGAGGGTTTTAGAAGGAAAATCACTACAAGAGCTGAAAGAGCTTCCTCAAATAATAGGGGTCTTCAATAACAAAGCATTTGAGCTTTCTAAAGAGGTCTTTAAATTTGCACCTTCATTTCTGAAAACAAAACCAAGAGCAGCAGAACTTGCAAAATTATTTGCTAATATGTACCGTTACATAAATTTTGCAATACCAAACGAGTTCATGAAAATATCAAATGCTTTTGAAGTTGAATTTCATGAGGTTAGAAATCTAGTAAACTCAGGATATAAAAGAGGAGGTCTAAAGCTTCCAGGGTTCACAGCAGGACCTTGCCTACAAAAGGACGGCTTCTTTCTGATGACAAAAGAAACAAAACCGAAATTAATACTAAGCGCTTATGAAGTTAACGAGGGTTTACCAGAATATTTGATAAGAAAAGTGAAAAAAGAGAGTAAATTCAATTTTAAAAACAAAAAGGTAGTTATCCTTGGAATGGCATTTAAAGCTGACATAGATGATATGAGAAACTCCCTGAGTTTAAAATTAAAAAAACTTCTTGAAAGGGAAAATGCAAGGGTTTACTGTCATGACTCTTACATAAAAGAGTACAATCACAACTTAAAAAATATTTTAAAAAATGCTGACATAGTATTTATAGCACAACCTCACAAACAATACAAAAAACTAACAATAAGAAAACTCAAAGAACTTGCAGGTAAAGAAGTTATTGTGTGTGATGTGTGGGGTGTTTTAAGGTGAATAACTTGTCATTGAATCTGAGAACTTTCTTAAGAAAGTCCTGTCCTTCTTTGCCATACTTCCACTCAATC